>JAZFZF010000134.1:0-2401 GCA_036443875.1 Nitrososphaerales archaeon | reverse complement strand
GTGTATATATCTACACACATATACATAATCCCCTTATTTTTAATTTAGCATTATTTAGCTCTATATCTGAAGCCGTTTTTTCTGAAGAAGATAAGCAAAACCTCAAACTGCTAGATAGAGATATATGATATCAATAGGATGGTGTTAAAGTTATAATGAGTCATAGGGTAGCAGTAATAGACGAAGACCTTTGCAAGCCAAAAAAATGTAATCTGGAATGCATAAACTTTTGTCCTGTCAACAAGTCTGGTGCGAAATGTATCATCTTGGGAGAGAAAGGTAATAACCAGATCGCTGTTATAGATGAAAATATATGCAATGGCTGTGGCATCTGCGTCAAAAAATGTCCATACGATGCTATAACCATAGTTAATCTATCGCATGAAATAGGTCTGGAGAAGGTACACCAATACGGAATTAATTCATTCCGTCTGTACAAATTGCCTACAGCTAAGAAAGAATCGGTAGTTGGACTCCTTGGTAGAAACGGCACGGGTAAAACAACCATTGTTAATATTCTATCAGGTTTACTAAAACCCAACCTAGGCTTGTATGAAAATGAGCCTGATTGGGATGGTGTATTGAAGTTCTTTCAAGGTACAGAGCTAAAATCCCATTTTGAAAAGATTTCAAACAATGATGTAAAAGCTTCCATAAAGCCACAAAAGGTGTATTTGATACCTAAAAAATTCAATGGTACTACGAAAGAACTGCTTGAGAAAAATGACGAAAGGAATGTAATTAATGAATTGACAGAACAGTTAGGTCTGAAGAATTCTCTGGAAAGAAATGTCGGAGAGTTGAGCGGTGGAGAGTTGCAACGACTAGCGGTTGCTGTAACGACAAATAAAGAGGCCGATTTTTACTTCTTTGACGAACCGTTTTCATAAAACGATATTTTCCAGCGATTGTCAGTAGCAAGAGTAATTCACGACCTGGCAAATATTGGTAAGAGTGTCATGGTAGTTGAACACGATATTACCCTCCTAGATTACCTCAGTGACTATGTCTATGTGCTATATGGAGAACCAAGCACGTATGCCATAGTTTCAGGTGTGCTAAACGCCAAGGCAGGCATAAACGTCTTCCTTGACGGATACCTTCCAAATGAAAACGTTAGGTTCAGAGACCAGGCATTCAGGTTTGAAACTGCAGCTGGCACGGAAGACTTTATACAGGACGAGGTTTTCGCCGAATATTCTGAACTGGAGAAGCATTATAGTGCATTCAAACTCAGCGCTGCTGCTGGCAAGATAAGGAAGGGAGAAGTGGTTGGGGTTATAGGTGCAAATGCGCTGGGCAAGACTACCTTGATGAAGATGTTAGCAGGTGTTGAAAAACCTGATAATGGTAGAGTAGATGTTAAAGCTAAGATATCATACAAACCACAGTACCTAAATCAGGAGTATGAAGGTGATGTTAGATCGTTACTTGATGCTGCTTACAGAACACCGGTAGAAGGTACAAGCATCGAAGAGCAGATCATACTTCACCTTGGTGTCAGGAAGTTGTATGAAAAGATGATCAAGAGTCTGAGCGGGGGGGAACTCCAGAAGGTTGCAGTGGTGGCATGCCTGCTTAGGGAGGCTGATATCTACGCATTTGATGAACCATCTGCATTCCTTGATGTAGAAGATAGGATTGCACTTGCAAAGTTCATACAAAGGTTCGTCAGGGCACAGGGCAAATCTGCGTTAATAATAGATCATGATCTTCAATTAATTGACATGGTTGCTGATACTCTTATATTATTCGCCGGTAGGTCCGGTATCGAGGGCCGTTCAACTGAAACATTGCCGAAACGACACGGTATGAATCTATTTCTACAAGGTTTGGAGTTAACTTATAGACGAGATCCTGACAGTAACAGACCGAGGGTGAACAAGATAGATAGCAGGCTGGACAGAACACAGAAAGAATCTAGGAATTATTATCTAACGAATTAAAATGGCAAAGATGTTGAAGGAAGCATTACGCGAAGTACTCTCAGAACAAGAGGTGAAGAAAGTTTATTCTGCATTTGATATTATTGGCGATATAGTTGTGATCAAAATAGCGGATGAGATGAAGGATAAAAAACAACTAATTGCCGATACCATACTTGCTAATGTGAAACCTGTTAGATCTGTATTGATGCAGTCATCACCGGTAAGTGGCGATTTTAGAGTAAGAGGTGTTGAATATATTGCAGGGGAGAATAAAACTACGACGATCTACAAGGAACATAACTGTAAATTTAAAGTTGATATATCAAAAGTGTATTTTTCGCCTAGACTATCTACGGAGCGTGCTAGAATCGCAGACCATGTAAATGATGACGAGGTTATAGTCAACATGTTTGCTGGCATATGCACATTTTCTGTAATAATAGCGAAAAAACATAGATGTAAAATATACAGCA
>JAZFZF010000133.1:0-6305 GCA_036443875.1 Nitrososphaerales archaeon | reverse complement strand
GCATGGACAGCACGAGTTTCTGAAGCGTATATCAGATCCACTATGGTTTCAAGCCTTTGGGTGTGTACTTGGCTTTGACTGGCATTCCTCAGGATTGACTACTGTAGTAACAGGCGTATTGAAACGGGCACTTAAACCAGATATACATGGCATGATGCTCGCGGGAGGAAAGGGATCCAAGGCAGTAAATACTCCAAATGATATAGCTGCTATATGTGAAGTATTCAATCTATCAGATGTTAAGCTGAATGAACTGATCTATACTAGCAGGATATCTGCAAAGATAGACAATGCTGCTCTGCAGGATGGATACATGCTTTACCACCATTCGATGCTAACTGCGGAAGATGGTTCTTGGGCAGTCGTGCAGCAGGGGATGAATCCCGTCAGCAGAATGGCAAGAAGGTATCACTGGCTCTGCGATTCTATTGAAAGCTTTGTAAACGAACCACATTCTGGTATAATTAGTGATTCCACGAATGATCAAACACTCAACATGACGTCAAGACTTTCAGAGGAGTGCAGAAAGACCTGCGTTGATATTGCAAACAGCAACCCAATCAACGTCATATCATCTGTTCAAAGAATTCCTATAAAAAATAGTTTGGATCAATGGTTTGAAAGTAAACCAGAAAATATTGAAGCATATGCGATGCCATGTAAGCTTGACTGGGCTCGCCTCAGAAGGGTATACGATATGAAACCTAGAAATTATGAGGAATTGATCGCTATAAAAGGCGTTGGACCGTCTATGGTAAGAGCACTGGCATTGGTTGCAGAACTCATCTATGGTGCTAGGCCATCGTGGAATGACCCTGTGAAGTTCTCCTTTGCTCATGGCGGAAAAGATGGTGTACCATTCCCAGTTGATAGAAGAACCTACGATAATAGCGTGAAGATACTAATGGATGCTATCGAGGGTGCAGAAATAGAGAGGGAAACAAGATTGAAGGCATTGAGAAGACTCGCATTGTATTTACAGGCTTTTTCTTAACCAACCCTTATCACTTCATTTCCTATTATACCCAATTCAACGAGTTCAGCACCAATACCGTAACCTATCAATGCTATACCAGTTCCCAGGCCAGCCATCTCTATGCCTCCCTTTATCCAGTTCTTTCTTGCTATCCTGGATTTGATCGCACCTACTATGAAGGATGATGTTATGCTAGCCCCTATTGCTATCAACAATGCGATATACCCATCTATGAAGAAGAATGGTATTATTGGAAGTATGCCGCCAAACAGGAAAGAGCCAAACATCGTCAATGCGCCTTTTAATGGGCTGCCAGCAATGTTGAGGTTAAGATTCAATTCTTCTGTAAGCATCGTTTTTAACCATACATCTTTATTGGATGTTATCTTGTCAGTGATTGTTTTCAATTCTTCTCCCTCAAAACCTTTGGCTCGATAGATATCTTCGATCTCCTTCCGTTCTTTATCTGCCACGTTCTCTATTTCATACAACTCCCTTTTTATTTCGGACTCCAAAATCTCACGTTGCGATTTAACTGCGAGGTAATTTTGCACTGCCATTGCTTTCGCACCAGTGAACATACCCACCAGAGCAGCAAGTATAACTATCCCCGCCGCCACTTCAGCACCCCCTACACCTGCAACTATGCCCAATGAAGTGTTTACTCCGTCTCCAAAACCGAAAACTACATCACGAACGTAGCTACTTTCCCTTATGTGTGGCTCTACATGCTTAGGTTGACCATTCATTGCCACAACAAATTCACTAGAAGATTCAGTATAAATATACCAAATGTTAGAAATTCTTATTTCTCGGTTAATTTTAGACGGTAATGATCTCATCATTCCCATAAACGCAAAAAAAAGTTTTATATCAAGTAGAAGAAACATGTATGAAGATGGCTGGGAAGCGTATCGTTTTGACGGCCGATCGCAGTTTGATGACTAGCTACAGGGGCAACTTTCTATATGGATTCATCGCCTGCGGACCTTACGAACTGATACCAGAATGGGTCTTCGATACAGTGTTCTGTCCCAGTGTTGAAACGGACCCGGTCACGGGAGAGGTCAAAGTTGCTCAGTGTGGATTAAGACGTATTGAAGGCGCTTTGTTACAGGAATACAAACGTGAGGACGTCTTCGTAGCACATCCTGATATGCTCGATAGATCAATCGGTCCAGACACCAAAGTTGTAGGTATTAATGTAATGGACCCATTAGGAATGGCTCCCGTTACAACAACAATGTCACCAGAAAAGCTCTCTTACGTCGCTATGAAGTTCAAAAGAATGTGTGCAAGGATCATTCAGTTAAAGAAACAATACAAATTCCATGTTCTTGTGGGTGGCAGCGGTGCGTGGGAACTTGCCAAGCCAGATAGAATGAGGATACATGGCTTAGATACCGTAGTCGTTGGTGAAGCAGACGAATTAGTACTTGACATCTTTAAAGATGCAGAGACAGGTGACATCCCGGAATTACTGCATACGTTCGTCCGAACGATTGACAACATTCCAGAAATCCCTGGTCCAACGGTAAACTCCTTGATTGAGGCGATGCGTGGCTGTGGTAGGGGTTGCGATTTTTGTGATGTTAACAAGAGATCTAAGAAGGACTTTCCGCTAGAGCGACTGCAAAGGGAGGCTAAGCTAAACCTCGATTATGGCTTTGATTCCATATGGTTGCAGTCAGATGAAATGCTGCTTTATGGGTGCAGGAGTAAGGACTTTACTCCCAACAGTGATGTGATATTGGACCTATGGAAAGGATTAAAGTCAACTGGCGCAAGGTTTGTAGGTACGACACATATGACACTGTCAGGAGTAACGGCAGCTCCAGACCTGATCCAGAAGATGTCCGAGATAAACGGTATGAGCAACTCCAAATGGCTTGCGACGAATCTTGGCATTGAAACCGTATCTCCAAAGCTTGTAAAGAAACATTTGGGTGTAAAGACAAAACCATTCCAGCCCGAAGAATGGGGTATGGTTGTTAGGGAAGGATGTAGAATTCTTAACAAAAACCACTGGTTCCCTGCCCTAACATTGATAATTGGCTGGTCTGACGAAACCCCTGAAGATACCCAGTACACAATCGATCTTGTCGCAGATCTTGGCTCATGGAGAATGAAGGGTTTGATCGCTCCATTGCTATACCAGGACTACAGTGAGAAGAACTCTATGCACTTCGGTAATCTGAACGAAGCCCAATTCACTTTGTTTTGGAGATGTTGGGAACATAACTTGCGTACAATCAACGATATAATTCCAATAATTGTCAGGAACAAATCCTACGGACCGTTGATGAAGATGTTTATGACTATGTTGATCAAAGCTGGTACATGGGCAATTATGCGATACCTGCGTGGAATATGCAAGGAGTTATTCAATCAGGTACCTGATGATATAGTCAACAGATACACAAAGTCAATCACTGTAACAGCCCAACGGTCTAAGTTTTAAAATCAAGTAGTTCATTTTGCGGAAGCTGCCCAAATAAATTCTGTGTTATACAATGATCTGAACTACCTGTTGAACATGATCCTTGTACACGCACCTAGAAATTCGAACATTTCATTTGATTTCAATTTGGACTTGCCTTCCCTCCGGTTGACAAATGTTATAGGTATTTCACATATCTTAAATCCAGAATCTTCAAGTCTGTAAAGCATCTCTACCTGAAAGGCGTAACCATCAGATTTGATTTCATCCATATTTATTCGTCGTAAGCAGCGTGATGTGAATGCCCTGAAACCACTGGTAACATCTTTTATGCCAAGACCACACATCATCCTCGCGACTGTGTTTGCAGTAGAGCTTATTGATTTTCTGTAATATCCCCATCCCACTGTGATGCCATGTTCAATACGCCTGCTGCCCACAACTACGTCCTTACCCTCCCGTAGTATTTTCACCATATCGTGTATGTATTTGGGATTATGGGAGTTATCAGCATCCATCTGTACAATAATATCTGCATGGAACCTGTCAAGTGCATACACAAAACCATCCTTATATGCAGAACCCAGCCCCATCTTACCACTTCTATGCAACACTACTATGTTACCATGCTTTACTGCAAGCTCTTCTGCTATCTCACCTGTTCCATCTGGAGAAACGTCGTCAACAATAATTACTAATGATTTCATATTGATATCTTTCAAAGTAAGCTCGAGTGATTCCATTAAAATTGGCAGATTTTTGATCTCATTATAGGTAGGAATCACCACGGCGATGCGACACAATCTGACAGCAATCTTACCTATAGAACAAAAAAACCTTTGGATACTTGCTAGTAGCACATTATAAAATAATAAAAAATTTAATGGTGAATGCCTATCTCGACAGTACTTTCAGCATCTGGCTCTTTCTGCTTGCTACTATAATCGCACCAAAAGCTGCTGCCAATATAAGCGCTGCAATGACACCGAATTCTGGTATTACTTCTGTACCAATTATCTCTACCTCTTCAGCTCCTGCTTCAATCGGTATTACGAGTGTTCTCGAAGTAGAAGTTGTGTCTTTCTCGGTAGCATCCGCTTCCTCTCCATCGACCAGTACTATGTATTCGTCATCCACACCATTTATTTTTGAATCAATGATGTCTCTAGGTAGTGTTATCTCGAACATTCCGTCCTGTGTAGAACTTGTGCTGATGAATACTATTATGCTTGTAAAGTCAGGATCTACTTCGATGCTTTTTATGCTTCCGTTAGAGAGCGAAACATCGACGCTGTAACTCTTACCCTCAAATTGGAAGGTTTTAGTCCCTTCTTTTGGTCTTCCTTCTCCTCCAGTAAACTCAAATGTTGTCTCAACACTTTGTCCAGAGTAAGTTGCTTTAACAGTGTATATACCGTTTATTCCTAGCTTACCACCAACTTTGAATTCGAACGAAAATGTCCCATCAGACACTGGTGTTGGCTGACCTATAGTGTACATTGTATTCCTTGGATTGAATACCTGTATAGCAACTGGTACACTCTCTAATACAGCTGGTACCGTACCCGTTACTGTGATCGTTTGTCCTGTACCATAACTTGTCATATCTACGCTTACAGTGAATCTTCCCGCCTGTGAGTATGCAAAGTTTGGAGCGATCGACACTAGAGATGCAATAATTACTGCTACTAAGACATATTTTGCGTAACGCACTTCGCTCATGGTCCAACGACCTATATGCCTCTGGGTATATATCCTTTTATTGGGGATATTAAAAGAAATATTGTGAAAGCTTTTACATTAAAACAACATGACACAAAATTTGCCTACCAAGATTTATATAGGAACCTATAATCACTTTATGAGTTTGGATTTGAATCCCGCAATGCATATCAGCAGATGCTATAATTGGAGGTTGCGTTAGTTGGTGGATAAAACAAAAACGAAAACACAACCAGATTTTGATGTATCGCAGCATGTTTATGTCCCAAAACATGAGATAATGTCGAAGAAGGAAGCGGATGAAATATTATTAAGGTATAATGCAAAACATGAGCAACTACCTTTTATCTTCTTGAGTGACCCCGCTCTGAACGAGCTCGGAGCTAAACCGGGAGATACGATCAAGATCAAAAGGAAGAGTCCTACCGCAGATGAAATTAACTATTATAGATACGTGGTGGAGGGATAGAGATTTGACCAAGAAGAGTACGGACAATTGGGTTATAGTACAGGATATATTGAAAAGAGAGGGGGTTGCAAAGCAGCATCTTAATTCATACAATGAATTCATTGAACATGGTTTGAAGAGCATAATAAACGAAGTTAGCGAGATAGTAATAGAAACAGCTGAGTATCCTTACAAGATCAAGCTTGGAAAAATAAAATTACAACAGGCCAGGATAATGGAGTTGGATGGGTCGATAACTCATCTCACGCCAGTGGAAGCTAGGCTCCGCAATCTAACATACGGATCCCCAATAATGTTGGAGTGCAGCGTAGTTGAAGATGGTAAAATCCTCGAGTCTAAGTATATACATGTAGGTGATATGGCTGTTATGGTAAAATCTAATGCCTGTCTTCTGCACGCTTTACCTGAAAATTCATTGATAGAATACGGGGAAGACATCAAAGATCCTGGCGGCTATTTCATTATCAATGGTGCTGAACGCGTAATTGTAGGACTTGAAGATTTATCATACAATAAAATAATAGTAGATCATGAAGAGACCGCCACTGCAACTGTCTATAAAGCAAAAGTGTATTCCTCCATAGTTGGTTATAGGGCAAAACTAGAGTTAATAATGAAGCAGGATGGCTCGATAGGAGTAAAGATCCCAGGCTCCCCAGTAGATATCCCGTTGTTGATATTAATGCGTGCCTTGGGAT
>JAZFZF010000132.1:0-2561 GCA_036443875.1 Nitrososphaerales archaeon | reverse complement strand
CTGTAACAAGAGATCTGTCATTCCATGTATCTGGCCATGTACTACACTCAATATTCTGGCCTAACATGAAAGCAAATGGCGGAGGCAAGCCTGGGGGTAAGCTTGCCGACATGATAAATGCAGACTTTGGTAGCTTTGATGCCTTTAAAGTGCAGTTGACTGAAGTTGCAAAGTCAGTTGAGGGTATTGGATGGGCAATACTGGCCTACGATCCAATTTCAGAGCAGTTAATGACTTTCAACATAGAGAAGCACAATCTGCAGGTAGGACAGGGCACAGTACCGCTGCTAGTTCTTGACATGTGGGAACATGCATACTATTTGCAGTACAAGAATGATAAGGGTAGCTATGCTAAAGCATGGTGGAACGTCGTGAATTGGGATGATGTAGACACTAGGCTAGGAAAGGTAAAGGTCTAAAACCTTTATTTCCCTTTTTTTATTCTCATAATAAATTACATGTGAAACCTAAATAGTTAGGGCTGCTCGATCCACACATTTTCCAAGGGTATATCTTTTGGTCCTATCGCAAGAGCTATGCATTCCCATTCTTTATTCGAGTTGTTAGTAAATCTGTGAACTGATTTTGGCGGTATGTAAACAAGCGTGTTGGGACCAACTTCTACATCCTTCCCATCTATGGTAGCAATTGCATTGCCTTTTAACCCATCACACTATAACGGCATCATTATTATGGTAATGCGCCTGATGCACATCACCAGCATTTAGTTTTGCACCCATGACCAGGACTCTGCAATTACCTTCATTCTCCTCTAACAATTTTTTTATTTTTAGCATATCATCGGGTTTGCTTTTTTCATAAGCCCTGACCCAGTACTTTAGATCATCAAGATTTATGCTCTTGCTCACAACGCCAATGAACTCTCAGTGCATAAGAATCTTTTCAGAATGCATTTATAAGCGAGAATTCGGTTGCATTTTTCGTTATGAGTGAAGAAGAGAAGATACAAGCACTGGTTTCGCATATGAAAATGCATGAATCTTACCTTAACGATATTCTTGCTAAAGAAAACACTATTGCCAGATTGATGGATGAAGGCAGACTAGCAATAGAAGCTATGAAGAACATTTCCGGACAAGACCCTGTTGAGATGCTTATGCCTATAGGCATCGGCATTTATGTTGAGGGATCTGCATCTCCTAACAGTAAACTCCTAATAAACATAGGTGCTGGTATTGCCATTGAAAAAAGCAAAGACGAGGCAGTTTCATTTGTAGAAAGAAGATTGAAGGAAATAGAGGTTGCATTGCGATCTATGATGTCCCAGAAGCAAGAGGTTGCTAAAAGGTTGGAGCAGATCCGGGCTGAAGTGAATGTAATACTGCAGAAGGCACAAAAGCCCAGTTGATTTGTTTTGTTTGATAAGCTGAAGAGAACGCTATCAGAAGCAGTGAAGAGCATAGGGGAGAAGGAACTCAGCGAAAAGGACATTGACAAAGTATTGTCTAAATTGCAAATTTCTCTTTTGGAAAGTGATGTAGCTCAGCAAGTAATAGACGATCTAGCCGAAACTATGAAGAAAGAACTTACTGGTAAGACAGTGGAGAAGGGAGACAAGACAGAGCTTTTTGTCAAGAAGAAACTTGAAGACTACCTGTTGCAAATGTTCAACAAGGCAGGCACACTTGATCTTGTCTCGAGCATAAACACCAAAAAGTCCAAGAAGGAACCATATGTGATAGTATTTCTAGGTATAAATGGAACGGGCAAAACTACTACAGTTGCTAAAATAGCAAACATGCTCAAGAAACAGGGTTTTTCTCTCGTTTTAGCTGCGGGCGATACTCATCGTGCAGGTGCAATCGAACAAATTTCGGAGCATGCATCAAGACTTTCCGTAAAAGTTGTGGCCCAGAGATACGGTGCAGACCCGGCTGCCGTAGGTAGAGATGCCATACTTCATGCAAAATCTAATACTTTAGATGTAGTTCTGATCGATACTGCTGGAAGAATGCAGACCAGCAAGAACCTTATGGACCAAATAGGTAAGATAATTCGAGTAGTAAATCCAGACCTCAAGATCTTCATAGGGGACTCGCTGGCGGGTAACGATATGACAGACCAGGCAAGGGAGTTTTATCAATATACAAAATTTAATGGAGCGATCTTATCTAAAGCTGACGCTGATGCGAAAGGCGGAGCCGCAATTTCGTTAGTACATATTACTGGAAAACCCATAATCTACTTGGGTGTGGGGCAGGAATACGATGACCTGACTTCTTTCGATGCCAAGTCATATGTCAGTTCAATTCTAGGTGATAATATTGATTAGGCATATTCTATCAATCTTGGAACTTACAAATAAGGAGATAGACAATATAATAAAACTGGCCTTGAAGTTAAAGAAGAAACCAAAACCATTACTGAAGAACAAAGTGCTTGCCATGATCTTCCAGAAACCATCAACACGCACCAGAATGAGCTTTGAGGTTGCGATGCTGGAACTGGGTGGCCATGCGGTTAATCTTGCAATAAATGATTTACAATTCTCACGAGGAGAAACGACCGAGGATACTGCAAGGACTCTGTCTGTCTACGCG
>JAZFZF010000131.1:0-5366 GCA_036443875.1 Nitrososphaerales archaeon | reverse complement strand
TTACTAATCCTAAAAATACATTCTCTTTCCAAGAGACATGACTAGGATTTTCCACTATACCGAAGCGACACATCATCTTTCTCGCTTTCCTTCGTTGCTTTCTTCCATTCCTTATAATGTTCCTTGCAAAGATATGACTGTTTTGGACCAGCATTAACATCAAGACCAGCATCTTTCACTCTGTTGGTACTCAATGATCTAACCGCGCTATTGTTACAACCGTTCACGCTGCAATTGATTCCTTTGCTGACCTTGCCCATTCGTTTGCATTAGTTGGCGCTAGGCTATAAATACTTGCTAAATACCAAAAGTAATGTTGCTTAACCAAATACGGGACAGAATAGAACCAGCAATGAATAGTTTGGGATTGAAGTTTGCGGCAAGTGGACTCTCTTCGAATTTCTGGACTTCGGTTGGTTTTGCACTTGCAATTTTATCAGCACTAGCATATGCAAGTATCAATATCGGAATAATGTATGCTGCCATTTATGGTGGCATAATTCTACTGTTATCAGGTTTCTTCGATATCGTTGACGGAAGTGTTGCAAGGGCAACTAAACAGACCTCTCGCAAGGGTGTATTTTTAGATTCAACGTTTGACAGGGTTGCGGAAATTGCAATATTTCTTGGCATACTCTATGGAGGACTTGCAGATGGAAGAATAGTGTTACTGGCATTAGGACTCTCATTATTAGTAAGTTATACGAGGGTAAGAGCTGAATCACTGGGAATTGAGCTTAAGGGTGTAGGCATTGGAGAAAGGGCTGAACGTCTAATTGTAATAGCAGCTTTCAGCATCGCTGGTTTCACTGAATACGGCATGATAGTAGTGGCGATAATAGCTGGTATAACATTCATTCAGAGAATTGTTTCCGTAGTATCACACATAAAATAAGATTAGCGTAACCTAGCTAATCAGCGTAATCGACCGGTCTTTCTTCGGTCGACCGCTGATCTAACCTTCACAATACCAAAATGAACAGCGCACGATACACAGTAAGACTTGACGATAGTTGGAGACGCAATATATGTCCCACTCGATCTAAGTTCCCTTGCAAGCTGTGGTTCTACCAAACTTAATCTTGAAGTTACCTTCTTTGCCTTATCTCGAGGAACCCATCGTGCACAGTTGGTGCATTGAATTAAACTGGCACGTCCCTTGCCTCCTTTGGAACGACCTCTACTGGTTCTTTTCTTTGGCATGCATCTTAACTCCTACCAACATATTTTAAGTGTTGTGTTGTTTCATTATAAGAATCTAAGAAATATTACTATCGCGTCTGGCAATAGAAAGTCCAGCGATAAGACACAATTTAATAGCAGATACAAGAAATCTATATGTGAAAATCACAGTAGTCTCACATATTACCATAGACCATATTCAAAGCTGCATTGTAAACAGAATATCGATTGGTGGTTCCGCTTACTATAGTGGCCTAATGATCAAATTGTTGTTTCATGATGTAAATCTCGTAACAAAAATCGGGACAGATTTTGACCATATAGAATGCTGAGCAAACAAGGTTTGATCATCTCTGATAATTGCATAACTGCTAA
The DNA here is from genome assembly GCA_036443875.1 of Nitrososphaerales archaeon. Classification (GTDB taxonomy): domain Archaea; phylum Thermoproteota; class Nitrososphaeria; order Nitrososphaerales; family UBA213; genus JAZFZF01. The sequence goes on along the minus strand of JAZFZF010000131.1, from coordinate 3,809 downwards.
ACCCACTACCAGATTCAAAATTGTCCTAGATGGAAACAGAAGGAAGCTTTTCCTTCTGGCAAGATGTGCTGACATAACTGTAGATGATGTTAATGTTGATACTGATGCGTGCATAATAAGTCCTATAATATACGAGGTAGGTTCTGATGTAATCAGAAAGATGTCCAAACTAACGAACTTTATCTTCATTGATCCACAAGGATTCCTGAGGAAAGTTAGACATGATGGTAGCTGTTATGTCGATAAAAGCAGAATAGATTTTTCCAAATTAAATATAGATGTGATCAAGGTTGATCGGGAAGAGGCCGTTGCACTTACAGGTTTAGGTAGCACCGATGCGCTGTATAAATTACATGTTAGAACTGCAATAATGACCACTGATAATAGAACGTTTATGTTACACAATCAACGCCTATATGAAATTATCACAGATGTGACCGGTATCAGAGATTCTACAGGTGCCGGTGATATCTTCGCTGGAGCATACGTATCGGCATTTATGCAAAACCATGACGTACAATGGGCACTATGCTACGGTGTTGCGGCAGCGGTTCTAGCATTAAGAACAAACAAGGTAGGAATAGAAAAGATACCATGTAGAAAAGAAGTGGAGGAATACGCTTCGGTACTTCATAATAAAATCAAAACTCTACCTGTATAAACAAATTTTACTTGAAACTTGTTAAATAAATAAGACAGTTACAGTGGCTAGTAACCCATTGGCTCCATATACGTCTTGTGTAGCTGTTGTCTCTTGAGGGCATAAATCAGATAGTGAATACTTTCTCTGTAGAACCAGCAAAGGTCTCCGCATTCGGCCTATAACAATATCACATGAAATATCTCACATATTTGGAGTAAAATTGTCTTTGTACCCTTTATACTTCGCTGTTTGAAAGTAAACAAGTTTTTTATTCAGTACTTCATATTAGCAACATGCCAAAAGCCTTAGTACTTATCACTGTGGATTCAGGAACTGATTCGCAAGTAGTACAAGAATTGAAAAGAGTAGCTAATGTAAAGGAAATCTACGAAGTGTATGGTGCGTATGATATCATTGTTATGGTAGAAGGAGATTCCCATCCAAAAGTAAAGGAAACTGTCTTCGACAAGATAAGACAGTTGGAACATGTAAAATCTACGCTAACTATGATGATAGTTGAGGACTGAAACTTCTAAATTTAAATTACGGTAATTACATATTAATTTTCGTGCGTATAGGACTTTTGGGAGGGGAGTCGAACAATTGCATGCTTTTACAGGTTAAAAAGACACTTGACAGTATGAGCGTGCAAACATCGGTTATGAAAAAGCACTATGCGACTACAGATGCTGATATAGTAATAGTAATGGGAGGCGATAGAGGATTGCTACACTACTTCCATCAGATGAATAGTGATTCTCCTCCGGTATTAGGTATATACGAATCAGATTCTACTGGCTTCCTTGCGCAGATCGAGGCCAAAAACTTGGATATTGCGATCAATAGATTGAAGAGTGGAGATTTCAGTGTTGACGAAGTTACCCGTATAGGCGTGAGGGTGGATGGTAAAGAAATAGAACCAGTCCTTAACGATGTTACAATATTTCCGTCTAAAAGTGCTACCTTGATGGAGTATAAATTGAAGATTAATGGAGAAGATGTGTGGCATGATAGCAGCGACGGCATCATAATATCTACACCAATAGGTTCGACAGCATATTCGATGTCTGCTGGTGGTCCAATGGTTCTGCCGAAGGCTAAGGTGTTCGTTATAGTGTCTGTAAGCTCTGTTGACGTTACTAGAAGACCATTGGTTGTTCCAGATGATACACAAGTTGAGATTAACGATGTTACAAGCCGGTATCGTTGTGAAGTTGTTTTAGACGGTGGCAAACGTTTGGGAGTAAAGAACAGCCTTCAATGCTCAAGACACCAGTTTCCTGCTAGGTTAATTAGTCTTGCAGAGGATTCTGTTGCGACATCACTTATCACAAAGAAAGTACGGCTTGCGGAAGATCTCCTTGGTATGCCTCCAAGTGCAAAACTGGTTCTTAAAACTCTTGAATACGAAGGGCCGTTAAGCCAAAAAGATCTCGCATCAAGTAGCATGCTTCCACAAAGAACAGTCAGGCTTGGCTTGAGTTACCTTTTGGATAAGGGTTTCGTAAAAAAGAGGCTATCGTTAAGGGATGCTAGACAGAGAACATATGAACTCAAGTTCTGATCTTTTTGTTCTTTATAGCAGCTGCCATGAATGAGAGAAACGCCTCTTCTGGTTTTCCTGGTCTCCCTGTAAATTCTGCATGGTACTGGACTGCAAAGTAAAAGGTATGGTTTGGCACTTCTAATATCTCCATTCTCTTATGACCATCGCTAGCACCAGAAAATATCATACCAAGTTTCTCGAACTGCCCTCTATATTCCTGGTTGAATTCGTACCTATGCCTATGCCGCTTCGCTATCTTAGTGGATCCGTACAATTCGTGTGCAATAGTATTGGGTTGAACATCAATTTCATGTGCTCCCAATCTCATCGTTCCTCCCATGTTATCAATACCATTCTGTTCTGGTAATAAATCTATTACAGGATCTTCAGTATTTGGATTTATTTCTGTTGAATTTGCATTTGATAAGTTACATACATGCCTAGCAAAAGCAACAACTGCCAATTGAAAACCAAAGCATATTCCCAGGTATGGAATATTCTTCACTCTAGCATAATTTGCCGTGTTGATTATCCCTTCACTTCCACGCTCGCCAAATCCTCCCGGTATCAGTATTCCGTCGCAGTTGTCGAGGGACTGCAAATTACCATTCTCAAGTTGCTCTGAATCCATGAAGTCTATATTGACCTCATACCCAAGTTTTGCTCCAGCATGGCTCAAGGCTTGGTTAACGCTAACGTAGCTGTCTGCTAAGTTCACATATTTACCAACCATTGCTATCTTTACATCATCCTTGCAGTCGCTGTATGAGTTCAATACTTCAAGCCAGTCACCCCATCTGAATGGTTCCGTATCAAGATTGAGTTTACGTATAACGGTAATATGCAATCCTTGTTCCTCTAAAATTTGGAGAACTGTGTATATTGAGGTGGTATCATAGCTAGAAATTACAGCTTTCTCTTCAACATTTGTGAATAGAGATATCTTCCGCCTTGCACTAGCATCTAAAGGAACCTTCGATCTTATCGTAATAATGTCTGGCTGTATACCAATTCTTCGCAATTCCTGAACGCTGTGTTGTGTAGGTTTGGTCTTGATCTCGCCGACAACATCAAGTATTGGTGCCAGCGTAACATGCACGAATAACGTTTTATCCGTTCCTTCCTGCATGCGCATCTGTCTCATAGCTTCCAGAAATGGAAGGCTTTCAATATCACCGACAGTACCGCCACATTCTACAACTAACAGATCTACATTATCATGCTTAGCAGTACTTCTGATCCTATTCTTTATTTCCTCTGTTATATGTGGAATTATCTGCACGCATTGCCCCAGATATTCTCCCTTCCTCTCCGATTCCATCACTTTTGCATAGATCTGTGCGGTGGTGATGTTATGATCCTTAGTAAGATTGAGGTCTAAAAAGCGTTCGTAAGTTCCAATATCCATGTCACATTCGCCACCATCGTTTGTAACAAATACCTCTCCATGCGTTATAGGATTCATTGTTCCTGCATCGTAGTTAAGGTATGGATCAATCTTTATACATGAAACTTTTAAACCACATAACTGCAACAATTTTGCCAAAGAAGCTGTTGTGATGCCCTTACCTAAGCCAGACATTACACCGCCAGTAACGAAGATGTATTTTGCCTTAGAAT
>JAZFZF010000130.1:0-3243 GCA_036443875.1 Nitrososphaerales archaeon | reverse complement strand
TACACTGAACCATCTTTGCAGTCGATGGTTTACCATGAAAAATTGGGAAAATGGGTCGAGCTCTTTGGCATGGGTATATTCAGACCTGAAGTTACAATACCAGTTGGTATAAAAAATCTCGTGCTTGCATGGGGCGGTGGACTGGAAAGGATAGCAATGTTGAGGTACGGGCTTGATGATGTAAGGGAACTTTACAGTAACAACTTATCATGGTTAAGGAATGTGCCAAAATGCCAGTTGTAACTCTTTACTTCAATCACCTGCAGAAGCTTGTTGGAAGAAAGAGTGTAAAAGAAATTGTGGAGATGCTACCATACATTGCATTGGATATAGAGGAGCAGACTAAAGACTATGTCAAGGTAGAATACAACCCTAACAGACCAGACTTTTCAACAGATTATGGAATAGCTAGAGCACTGAAAGGAATATTTGGAATTGAGACAGGGTTACCAAAGTTCCAGCATGTAAATAGCAATTTCTCCATACAGGTAGATCCAAGCGTGAAGAAGGTAAGACCATACATAGTTTCACTTATAGCAATGAATGGCAAATTAAAGAACGAGGATATAAGGCAGATAATCGTGATGCAGGAAGATCTCCATGAAGGGATGGGAAGAAGGAGGAAGAAGGCTTCAATAGGCATCCACAATTACGATATAATCAAATCTCCATTGATATACACTACAGAAAAGCCGAATTTCAAATTTGTGCCACTGAATTCTGACAAGAGTATGAGTATGAAAGAAATTTTAGAAGATACCGATGTTGGTAAGCAGTATGGTTCTATACTCGACGGACAGAAAAGGTACCCTATAATAAAGGATAGAGATGGTAATATTTTGTCATTCCCTCCAATAATCAATTCCGAACTTACCAAGGTAACTGAAAAGACGAAGAATCTGTTCATTGACATTACTGCCACAGATATGAAAGCTGCGGAGGATACACTTGCCATATTGGCAATTACACTGTACGATGCCGGGTTCAAAATTCAGACAGTAAAGATCATCTATGGCGGTAAGAAGATCGAAACGCCCAGCATGAAAGATACTATTAAAAAGTTGCGGCCTGCTTACGTTAACAAACTCCTTGGTTTGAATCTTAACACTAATGAAATGGTAAAATGTCTGGGGAGGAGTAGGATGAGCGCAAGTAAAGGCAAGAATTTCATTAAATGCAGGATTCCTCGATATAGGGTAGATATAATGCATGACGTTGATCTCATTGAAGACATTGCGATAGGTTATGGCATACAGAAGATGAGTGTTACATACCCACCCTCGAGTTCAGTAGCTTCAAGAGATTTTTTTATGTCAATACTGGATAACATACGTGACGTTTTAGCTGGTTTGGGGATGATTGAGGTTATGAACTTCAGTCTGATAAGTAAAGAAGTTCAATGCAATGTGATGAATAGGAATGAGAACGTTCTCGCAGTTGAACAAACAAAGAGCATAGAGCATGAGGTGTTAAGGGATTCTCTGGTGCCATCACTTATGGTTACACTTTCTAAAAATATTCACGAGCCTTATCCACAGATAATATTCGAGGTTGGCAAGGTCTTTGCTACTGACAGATCTGATCTCAAGGAATACTGGAATATTGCAGCTGCAATGGCACATAAAGCTACAGATTACACCGAAGCAAAATCTTACCTGCAAGCAACGCTGAAGTCCTTATTAAATATCGATGTAGAGACAAGAACAGCAAATAATCCCATGCTAACAGATGGCAGGTCTGCCGAGATCATATTTAACGATAAAAAAGTAGGTATAGTAGGAGAGGTCAATCAACGGATAATTGATAACTTCAAGTTACGTGTTCCTGTTTCAGTCTTTGAGATAAATATTTCTGAGGTTCTGAAAATTTAATATAAGGCATAACAATACTTCTCATGCCCGTATAAACGCACAGAGACGGACTGGGATGATAATAATGATTCTCAGTTTCACCCAGATGTGCAACAACGGGCACCCCGCAGAGAGTGCGGGAGGAGGTAAAGCGAATAGCTACCTGTGATCCCTTGTGGGTCAGCTGCGGGGAACAACTCTACGTGTTTACCGTGATAAGCATCCTCTATTAACTCAGTAACAAGGAGTGCAACTACTGTCTCGTGTTCTATGCCAAAAGGTATACCTTTTGGCAGTGAAACGAATACCCTTGATCTAGCACAATCCCTGGATAACCGACCAACGGTATCATAACCTCGATCTTGACACTTGCGATCAAGTGCTATTACACCAATCCTAAATCTAAAGAAAATGATCCAAGTATTGCTAATAATGACTATAATCATCAGGAAGTCCAGAAAGCCATAGAACAAAACTTATGTCTTATAAGGAAATGGAAGGAATAGCATAAAGAAGAACTGTCCTAGATGTAGGAATAAGATGGGTATATGTCTGAACTACCCAGAAGGCACAAAACTAGTCATTTCTGGTGCAATCCATGTCAGAGAGTGGGTAATATTACGTAAGCTGAGGTCCTGGGGTAGAAAATTTCAATAAACTATCACCATATACATATTATGTCCGACTATTACAAACAACAACCGCTAGATACGGTAAATGAGCAATAGCCGTTAATATTGCATAATGATATGTATGTGCTGGTTAATTACAAGCTAGATGTTATGACTAGTAGTCAGTAATCTATGACCTATGACCCATGGGTTTGAACAAGGCACCGTGACGGGGCAGACAAGGTGTCTGTGTCCAAATTGTAGTTCTCAAGGTAATCATGAAACATTCATAGTGAAATCGGTCTATTGTTGCAAGATTGCAAGGTGTAATTCTTGTGGCTACGAATTTGCTATCAAATGAAGCAATAGCAATAACCACGTAACTCTGCTAACTAATGAGAATACTGCATATCTGATGGTTAACCATCAAGTGTCATAACATAACAATTGTAAAATTCTGAATTTTGAATTTTGAACCACCGCACTTTGTCACTGTATGTATCGATGTTAATACACCATGATCAAGGAGTAAATCAGCTCGATGTACGAATTATGAAGAGTAACGGTTGAATCTATTTGCTATAGAATAAAAAGACCGAAACTCATCAGTCGTCGTCTCCGTATTCGTCACAATCATCATAGTCACAAGCGAAAATCTTGTTATATTGTCCGGCGCTATCTTCAGTCCCACCACAATACCATTGAGGGAACACTCTTGAGGGGATCCTTTCTACTAGCTTTATTTTTGTTTGATAATAGAATTCTTCCACAATGATTTCATC
>JAZFZF010000129.1:0-3320 GCA_036443875.1 Nitrososphaerales archaeon | reverse complement strand
CCTACTGTTAAGTCTTATTTTAGTACGATTATTGTAACGGGCCCGGAGGGACTCGAACCCACGACTTGCGGTTCCGAAGACCGCCGCCCTAATCCTTACTAGGTCATGCAAAATTATCACAGTATATTTTGCATAACTTGCTAGGCTACGGGCCCAACGATTAGAATTACTTGGTCTAATATTTGAGTAGCGGTAACCGAAAGAATCATCTCTTTTTATATTATAGTTATATTTAGACTCTCGTTGAGGTTACAAGACGATAATATACTTGCTCATTTTTCAGATTAGGGTTTAGCTCGGTGCGGCGGGCAACTGAATTCTTTAATAGTTCTTGTATATTGTAAAATGATAATGACCTTGGTATTTGAAGTCATTCGTTATAAGATAATTACTAACGCCTTATTACCAACGGTACGAGTGAGATTGAGGGTTACAAATCAGACAGGTAAGCAGTTTAACGCAGGTGTCGTTATCTGTGATGTTTCTCTTGGTAATGTTAAATCACAGGTTACAGATCCACCATACATAACAAATTCAGTATCTATGAGTAATGCTTGGGTAAACGTCGGTAATAGTTTCGAGGTGCAATTCAATATCCTTTTTAGTCAAGAAATTTTGCATAGGCTTGACAAATTAATAGCACCGCAAGAAGACGTACGCTTAAACCTACATCCATATGTTCAAATTTTCTATCTTGACCAGCAAAGTAGAATAGAACAGACTACAAGTGATACTGGTCTTTGCAATTTTGAAATTAAAATGAGCGACTGGGTCAAAATAGCTTATGACTGGGGCAAAGAGATGGTTTTGGTACCTATGTCGCCTGAAACACATGAAAGAATTAAAGAACTTCTAAAAACGAATAAGCATTTGAAAAACATAGATGAATTGATGAACGAATTAATTAACTTGCATGCAAAGTAAAGCAAAGTGATGCCAGTTATCATCCTTATAATCTGGGCTCTCTTTCAGCTCAGGTTTACCAGTTATTGTATTACCTTACACATCAAGCATAGTCATTAAGAAACACTGACTAAGATTTGACCTTAACGAAGTAATAATCCAATGGTTTCACAAGTAAGAGATGGATAATCAATGTTGCGCCTAGTAGCGGTATGACACTCTATCTTTAACGGATTCTACTATCTTATCAAAGCATATATCTAGACCTTTAGCATTAAATAACCACCATATTGTGTATTACGATAATTGAAAGTATCAAAGCGTGTGAAGGCTGTAGAATACGCCATACGTGATATCGTTGTTTCTGCAAAGGAGCTTGAGATGAAGGGAAAAAATATCATCTATCTCAACATAGGTGATCCAGTTGCATACGACTTCAAAACTCCTAGACATGTAAAAGATGCATTGGTAAACGCAATTTTGAAAGATGAAACAAACTACGCACCCTCTGAAGGAGTGGAGAAGTTACGTAAGATAATTGCTGAAAAGGAGAAGGAGAAGGGGCTGAACGTGGATCCTAGCGATGTGTTGATCACAAATGGAGTATCTGAAGCTGTTGACATGCTAATGGGTTCTATCTTGGAAGATGGAGACGAAATTCTTATGCCTGGTCCTTGCTATCCTCCATACTCTTCATACGCTAAACTGCATGGTGGTGTCCCTATCGAATACAAAACCCTAGAAGATAACGGATGGATACCAGACATGGATGATATAAGGTCTAAGATTACCAGCAAGACTACTGCTCTTACGGTCATCAACCCTAATAATCCAACTGGAGCTGTCTATGATGGAAAAACCCTCAATGAATTAGTGCAAATCGCAGCGGAACACAATATATTCCTCCTCTGCGATGAAATATATGATAAGATCATTTTTGATGATGAATTTGTTAGCATAGCAAAATATGCAGACGAAGTACCATTGATAATGCTGAACGGCTTCTCCAAAGTACATCTGATGACTGGTCTAAGGCTAGGTTACATATGCATGAACAGTGGTTCAAAAGCACTTGATGAACTTCGCGGGAATATACCTAAACTAGCAAGGGTGAGAATAGCCGCTAACACACCAGTTCAGCAAGCTGCAATTGAAGCATTGCAAGGTCCCGAGAATCACGTAAAAGATATGATGGGCAAGTTGAGAGCAAGACGTGACTACATTATGAAGAGACTTGACGAAATGAGGAGACTTTCATACACAAAGCCAAAGGGTGCATTTTACATATTTCCCAAGATAAATCTTAATGGTAGCAGATGGAAGAATGATGTGGATTTTGTCATGGATTTGTTGAATAAGACAGGCGTTTTGTCTGTTTATGGATCTGGATTTGGTAAGAAGTATGGACAGGAACATTTCCGAATGGTCTTCCTGCCACCATTAGAGATGCTTGAAGAAGCAATGAACAGACTTGAAAACTTTATGAAAAACAATTAATGTTGAAATTATCTAGCTACACAATGACAGCTTATTGAGTATCTTGATCATACCATTTGCTATATAGTACAAGCTGTACCTGAATTGGATCTCTCAGAAGTATTTCTAACATTAAGATACTTGGATACAACAGAGGATTATGTCGTAGGATTTAAGTCAGCCTTCTCTGTATAGTTGCTCACTCTTTTTAATACCAATGGCAAAAAGTATGCCAGCAATACCTAACATAAAAAGGCTGACCTTTTCGTTAGTTAATTCTTTGTTAACAACGAACTCTGCAACAAACTCTGGACCAAATAACGCAAGGTCTCTCAATATTACTATTACAGCCATGACTGCAAACAAAATGGCCATCGCCGTGAACCAATTCTTTATCCTTCGCTGCCTCATATGCTATTAACACTGGTGTTCTCAAACTATTTTCAAGCCAGGATGCCTTATCTTGTTAAGTTTAGATACATTGAGTAACATAGGAGTCATCATTTCAGCTTGGTACGACAATGATAGCGGTCCTAAGTAGAGAGGTCTCAGACCCCTTATCTCCTGTATTAATTTGCTAACAATACTAACATTGTCAGCATCATCACCACATACAAACGTATCACAGTCAAGGCTTTCATCCAAATGCTTTAACTTTACTTCCGATATTGTATGCAATGCAGACACGATCCTAGACCTTGGTGGCATTTTGGAAGCTACCATTTCTGCTGCAGACTCTGACTTTTCTTTTACTGGTATATACTCAAAACCATCAACAGATTTCTTCATAGGAACGATAGGACTTATAATTATACTATTTTCCTTTACGACTTTAGATAGCTTTCCACACATATCGTCTATGTAATCATAAGGTATGGATAATATCATTAGATCACAGTCTTTTGCTATTGCAATATTTTCATTACCACTTATATTGCCTT
>JAZFZF010000128.1:0-2127 GCA_036443875.1 Nitrososphaerales archaeon | reverse complement strand
AATCAGCATGTTCGTCCAGTTTGGAGCCTATCATATTGAGTATTTTGACCCTAATATTGATTTGTGATCTATCTTCCAATTTAGATTACGTTCTGTGAATAAATGATATATGAGCTTGTATGTAGTGAGATATTACACATGCATCAACTTAAGCCTTCGATGGCGCTACTCATTAAATGGATTATCTAAGAAAAAATACAACAATAACGAGCAAAACGAGGAGTAAAGAAGTTTCTCAGGTCAAAATTCTTGATAAGGATACTAGTCTGAGGATCACCACTATAAAACCAAAATCCTACAGATCTGCTCTTGTTGAAAGGTATAAGGTAGCGAAATATGATTTGCTTCAGAATTACTTTTTTCCGGATGAGTTTTATGAAATAATTCCAAAGAATACTCCACTCTATGTAGATAATGGTGAGAATTATGTTGAACGTATAATGCGTGCACTCTTTTACTTCAAGCAGTGCGCATTGATTGGCCCTAGTGGTACGGGAAAAACACACATTACTTATTTGGTTTCAGAAGTTGCTGGTTTGCCCATGTGGGAGATAAACTGCAGTTTACAGACATCTGTTTACGATTTATTTGGGCGGTATATTGGTCTGGGAAGGGAAAGCTGGATTGATGGTCAGATAGTCCAGTGGGCTAGGCATGGCGGTATTCTTTATCTTGACGAGGCAAACATGATGAAGCAGGATATAGCCACCAGATTGAACCCTCTGCTCGATACCAGGGGACATATGGTTCTGACGGAGAAGGATAGCGAAATTATTCCTAGACATCCGTTGGCTTATGTAGTGATAAGTATGAACCCCTTCTCTTCCGAGTTTGCAGGAACAAAGCCACTTAATGCAGCCTTTAGGAGGAGAATGAGTGTTTGGGTCAACTTCGATTTCCTGAGTTGTGGCAAGACTGTTAGCCCGGAGGAAACTAGACTTGTTGTGGAACAGGGAGAAGTGTCAGAGGAGATCGCTAAGAAGATAGTACAGACGGGTGCCGAGTTAAGGAGGCAGTACAAGGCTGGCGATATGCCATACGGTCCGTCTGTGGGAGACATGATAAATTGGGCCAAGATTGTTTCTGACGGTTCATTGCCTCAGGTAGCAGCGGAAGAAACCATCATTACAATGACCAGTGACAGCCTCGAAGTTCAAGACCAGGTTCGCCGCGTAGTTTCGATGTTTTTTGGCGAGCAATCGTTCACTCAATCAACGGGGGAGACGAAATGAGGTTCTATAATCAAGTGCTCCAAAGATCCCTTGAGATAACTCAAAGCAAGCCAGTAGATTTGAGGGTGCTGGTCTCTGAGAAGTACGAGTATCCATCTCTAGGAATTGACGAATATGGGAAGGTCATGCGTATACCAAAACCGGTCAAACAAAAGGAAGGTTATGCCCTTGATGGGCTCATATTCAAGAATGATGAAATAGGTCGCACATTGTTGATGAGGACAGTGATGGCTTCTATCGAGCATCTGAGCGTCCACGCGGTAATATCCGATTTCACACTTTACAATAATTGGTTAAGGAACAAAGATCCAAGGACTGGGGTTTTCGTTATAGATCTAATTGAGGATCAGTGTGTTAAGCTTTACGCAAAATCAAAGTTGAAAGGTCTTTTGCAGAATATGGCTCTTGCCAACGCAGTATCGTATGCAGCTCTAACTCCCAGAGAAAGGATCAATTCCACACAATATCTTATCCAGTCAGCCTTGCTTTCATACTTCATAGCAGGTCGCTATAGATTCATGCTGCCAACAACTATGAAGAAGGATGTACTGACCATCCTTGCTTCACTTCATAACTTTGAAAAGAATATCTTGAATAGAAAAGATCACCATGGGTCGTGGTGGCTTGATAAAGATGTCAAAGATGTGAAATTGAAATTGGCGGATGCGATTGCCTCACGTCTCGAAAAATATGGCACACCAAAAGAAATGGCTTTCCTGCCTTACACCGACGCACATGCACAGGTTGAGCGTGTTAATGAGGAGCTTACTCTTGAGTTAATGAGGAGTATCGATATATTTTCAGATACATTTAGAAATCTCGGCTTACAACTTACTTCAGACAAATCTGTGCAAGCAGTTCTAGGAAAATCCCTCCGTGAAGAGGCATCGAACAT
>JAZFZF010000127.1:0-3901 GCA_036443875.1 Nitrososphaerales archaeon | reverse complement strand
TCATTATCTCGTTTGATAGACATAAGAGATGTTACATATATTAATATCGGCGGGGAGATCAATGAACCATGCTTAGCGACAAGGCCTCCAAGGCCATGGAGAGTCTAGGCTTGACAGACTACGAGATGAGGGTCTATATTTCTCTGCTTAATGACGGTACGATGACAGCACAGGAATTAAGCAAAAAATCAGGTGTGCCTTACAGCAAGATCTACGAGGTCGTCGGAAAGTTAGGAGATAAGGGATGGCTTGATTCTGATAGTTCTAGACCCACAAAGTACTACCCAAAGGCACCATCTTCAGCACTTGAAGCTATGCGAATGCGGATTGAAAACCAAGTTAGGGAGAACGAAAGTATTCTAATCCAGGAGTTGACGTCAGTCTACGAAAGAAGTGGTGGAAAGGAGAAGCCAGAGATCTGGGTTCTTAGGGGGATATACAATATAGGCGCAAAGGTAAAGGAAATAATCCAGAACTGCGAAAAGGAACTACTCCTTGCGTTGCCAGCAGTGACGGAAAGTGTTACAAAACCACTACAACCAACGCTCAGAGCGTTGCATGAAAAGGGTATAAAGATAACCATACTTGCATCGGAAAGTGCTACCATTGACAGTGTGAAGGCCCTATATAGAATCGGAGAGGTGAGGCTCAAGAACAGCATGTTTGGAGGTGGAGTGATAAGCGATGGGAGACAGGTTATCATGCTTTTGAGTGCGGAAAAGAGCGGTACGAATGACTACAAAGCGTTGGCTATATGGGCTGAACATACGGGATTAGCGAATTTCGCCAAAGAGTACTTTGAGTATTTATGGAAAGATGCCAAGGCAGTGGGTTATCAATACGGTGGACATCAGGCAGCGGATCAGCGGGATAGTAATTGAACTGGTCAGGTTGAACTATTTTCATCTATCGTCATTTGTCCAGTTCTATAAGCAAGGAAGTGTCCCTAGCCACCCAAACGTTCCTGAAAGTCATCTTTGCCTTGAGCATATTCAGCTTCCTCTCCCTTATCACCTTGGGTAGTCTAGTTAGTCGGGTAGTCTAGATAGTCTAGGTAGTCTCGCTTAGCCAACTCATTTTGGGTGTTTTCTCGGATTCATACCTAGTTTGAAAAGGGTAAATGGGGGAAATCATAGACTATAGTAGACTAAGACTATTTCTGGACTATCAAGTCTAAAACTACTAAATAATGCCAGACCTTGGCTATAATGTGAAACGAGTACGTAGACTCCGTGGCAATTATAAGGTCAAGTCTAAGAAGGTTAGAGAAGAGCCTGAAGAGACACAGGTAGCACGGTTCGATTAGTCACGACAAATATGGGTAATTTCAATTGATAATGACCTATAAAAAAAATAAAATTAATTAATAGTAACCCATAATCAAGATTGAGAGAGATGGGGACCGCCGAACGTGAAATGCTCTTCGTTGGGACAGCAGAGGCTGAGCATATTGAGATGTATCTTAAAGCTATATGGTCAATAAAGGAGAGGACGGAAGGGATCAAGGTCAGTTCAATAGCTAAGATCCTGAATGTCACACAGCCCAGCGTTGTTCAAATGCTCAGAAAACTTGGTGAAATGAAGTTGGTCACTTACAAAAAGTCTGGCGTATACCTTACAGGCCAAGGCGAAAGGATAGGTAAGCAGATGATAAGAAATACCAGACTACTGGAAGTTATGATGTTAAGTGCGTTGAAGATTGAAATTGACGAAGAAATGGTGTGTGGAATTGAGCACCATATGAACAAAAAGTTTACAGATGCTCTATGTACTCTGCTGAAACATCCAAGGACGTGTCCGCACGGACACACAATACCTCATGGCGATTGCTGTATGGATAATTAAGTAAATAAATAAATAAAAAGGAAAAGGGGCTTCTTACGCTCTCTTCTTTTCTATAAGCATGTTCTCAACCTCTTTGATGTTGCCGTTTCCATTACCATTTTTAATCACATGTCTTCCATTACCATTTTGATTTTTTCCGTTTCCATTCACCTTTCTATGTTGACATTTCCTTGCTATACTTTTTACATGCTTTACTTCGCTCTTCAATTCCTTCACGCTTCGCTTGGCCCACAACTTTACTTTACCAAGTTTTGAAATCTTCGACTCGAGTTCGCTTCCAGACTTGTCTATGGTATTCAACCTGTTGATAAGCTTCTGAACTTTAGAAGACAGACTTGACAGTTCTCTCCTACCCTTCTTGATGTTGAAGTTAGCAGCTATCATTTCTCTACTTAGTTTGTCTATCCTTCCATATATGCGATCAATGCCTTCGTTGAGATCATCAACATCCCTTATTGCCCTTGAAATGCTTTTATTGACACTTTCAACCGTCTTTATGACACTCTATTTTTGTTGTTGCATCATCGGCCTTCTTTTTGATCTCTTCTGTCTCCTTTGCTTTTGAAGTTATTGCCAGTCTTAACCTATTAGCTAGAGTCTGCGGATACGATAACGATAGTACTACACCAGTAACCCTTAGACCTAGCGCAAGGTACTGTATTACCAACCCCGTGTCTATTGGTATGAGATTGATCTAATAGTAACACTATGTAATACCCAGAGCGAATATTTTTTATAAGAAATAAAATTTTCTAAACTTTCAGGCAAGACAAAAAAACATAGAGGTGTTACATGCGGATTAGTTTCAGCCTAAGATCTGCTACGCCACTAGGATTCAACATAACCCAGTTACCAGCGGCTCTCTCTATTACTATGCTCCCCCTCTTCATATCACTTGGATATGCCTTGATCGGTGCGGCATCACTTCGTGTGAAATAATACCATACACCTGCAGATGCCCGGTTAATAGCCATAAGAAAATCCAAATATCTTTTACGCTTGGCATTGCAACACCTGCTCCACTTCCCCTAGTGAGCCCACCAGTACCTCCAGCATCACTTGACTTGACAATCCAATCCCCATTATCCTTTACAAGATCTACAGTCATAATCTTGCTAATTAAGCAAGAAAGTTATAAGGTTTTATGGACATGGAACCTTACGTGCACCTACCTTTTAAATATAATATTTCCTAGCCTTCGGCCCAGCGTGTAAATATTCATAGAAAGTACATTAGTAATATTTGAATAGAATGTAAAAAATTTGGATTTGTTAACGAGCCTCAGAGCAAGATTGGTTAATCAAATGCTACCACCCCATAAGTATGAGGATTTGCTGACAGTTGAAAAATCACAAGGCTAAAGGCAAGGAATCGATGAGGCAAAATGTACCGATTTGATATACCCTTGGGTTTCATCATAGACATGCCGGGGGTTCGACGACAGTTATTGACCAGGATAACAAGGGTGGGAAGTACCATTTGAACCCAATAAGAATTTAGATATAGAAATAACAGTGATGTTACAAGTGTATACGTTCATGGTACGTTATAGATTCTTCCGGAGCAAACATGGAGAGGAGTCTCATAAGGTACTTACGATGATAATGACTGCTCTAATAGCTGTATAGAAAAGCAATTTTTACCTCCCTGTCGCATGTTTTACTTGGACAAACGATGAAGACTCTAGCCCTTCTGATTTGATGAAGACGATCTTGAGTACGGAGTTTGTCCTTACTCAAACTCTTATACGAGAATCTTCATTGATATCAGTATGGAGGAAGACAAGCCCAAGTATGAGCGTAAAATCGGAGCATTATTCAAGGGAATATGCATCTCCAGAAAAAAGAAGGATAAGGAGAATTTTGTGCCAGTAAGCAAAGAGAATGTTTCTGTGATTTTGAGGTATGATTCCTTTCTAACCAATGAGCAGGAGGATTACCGGACGAAGATCAAGGTGATAGATATCCTTTCCAGATTAGCTGTATCCGTCAAGAACAAGCACTTTAAAATGATTAACGAACAGGATGTAAGATAGTTCCTTTATCCCTCCAGTGAC
>JAZFZF010000126.1:0-6392 GCA_036443875.1 Nitrososphaerales archaeon | reverse complement strand
GGCAAGCCTTGCCCTAAAGTAAGTTTCGTCCTTGTTTGATTCATATGCTAACCTTGGGAGATTGATCGCTAACGATTGTAGTGACATGACTGTGCTTGAGGTCCGCCCGTTAAGGTTCTTGGAAATCCCTGTGCAGTTCCTAAGACGCTTCGGATCTCCCACTACGGATATCAAGCCACCTGCCCGCACTATGGAAGCAACCCTATCTACATATTCAATTACAGTGCCGTTGCTGTATGACAAACTCATTCCAATTCTTGGTATTGGTGTTGCATGCACATAAGCTTCGTATCCCTTCAGTAACGCATCTAACTGCTTCTTGTCTACCTCATCAACAGCAATGTTCAATGAAGTGGTAGGGTGTGTTTGTGTATAGGAGGGAGCGCCGGACCCTATTATCAATGCCTTTGTGAACTTGCTTGATAGAGAGACGTCATTCCCGCACTTTGCGAGTAGAGGTATTATTCCATCTACAAGTATTTCAGTGGAAGTTTCCCTGCTTAGCATCTGGTTCAATAGTGCAAACGAAGTGCAAAGGTCGTCTACACTCTTAATAGAGCCTATCCTCGATACGCCCAGAAACTTGCCCTTCAGGTCTATTCCTTCTTCTGCAAGTTCGTTCATATCGATGAATATAGAATCGGGGACCAGGCCCCAGATACCCGGGTTGGAGATATGTATATCACCAGCGAGGTGCGAGTCCGCAATGTCCTTCGTGAGCATATTGAAAACCAAATGTTCTGATAACAAACTCTGCGCCGTTTTCACAACTACACTTTCGATGCCGTTCCTCATCTCTTCCACATTATTCATCATCTGTGTTACATCGAATACGGGCATGCCTACACGTGCGAGTTTGTTTCTGTACTCTTCATATCCATGCTCAATTAGAGTGGAATTAACCATCTCCCTTATCAGAGGTGTAGTCAAATATGCAGTTTGGAACTTGTAGATCTTGTTTTCAACCTCTTCGGTTATCTTCTGTGCAAGTTCCAATGGGACGTTTGCTTCCCTGACCAATGACTGTATTATCTTATGGGAGCTGAATTCTTCAATTGATTGATTCGTGGTTCTAACATACATCTTTCCGCTCTCAATTATGGAGCGTTCCTCGATCTGCCTAGCAAGACTCAGAACCAACTTTCCCAAATTAGTTATAGCGTAACGCCTTTCCGCCTTGTTCGAAGCAACAAGTAACTGTCGAAGCAATTTGCGTAAATGGTAAGCAAACTTGCCACTCTCTTTCTTTGACTTGAAACCTGCTAGAGCCTTTAATTCCGAATAAGTCAATGGGCCCTTGGAATTCAATATACGTAAAATGTCAATCCTATTAGGACTTGCCATTACGGAGAATATCATTCGCACACGTTTGGAAGCGGATTGGAGAACATCACCTCTCTGCGGTTCTACATAATCACTACTCAATTCCATTTAACCCTGTACTCATTTTCTTTGATTAAAGTAACTTTGTAAAAAATCTTTGTCTATTTTAGATAATAAGTTTACCCTCTTCGAAGTTTACACTAGACGATGGGCGAAGTGCCTTACTTTCTTACAGCCGTAAACTATAGGTTTACAAGTACGTTTTTCTCTTGCTCGATTTCAGGTAACACACCAAACTTGCATTTCAGAAATTCTTCAACGGTACTGCTGACCTCTTCTAAAATCTCTAAACCATCATCCGTAACAATTCCAAAATAAGGTTTTTGTTTGACACAAAGCATCGATTGCCTATCGGAGAATGGGTCAGACATATCAGCAGACACACGTCTGGCACTGAGCATATTACGTGTAAGATCATCTTGTACTCCTGTCAAACATGTGACCATTGAGTTAATGGTATTGTAAAATTCGGTATAATCTCTTGTCGTGCCTATTCTTTCTATAACAGTTTCGTGGATGGATTTTAGATCTCCAACCAGTCTGTAGACTTTTCTGATGACGGCTAACTCGTTTCCAAGCATGCTTGCATGTAGACTGTAGCCCCTGAAAACGTCAAGAACTATCTCTTGCTGTAGATGCTTCTCAAGTGTGTTCAGCCGTGTTTTTATAGGTATTAGCTTTAGAACTTGTTCGTGCAGGGTATTAACTACGCAATCCATATCATGCTTGAACCGTTGTTCTTGCCTCCACATCGCAACTAGATGGATCAAGGAGAAGGTAAAAGCGATAGCTTACTTTGATCCACAAATAACTGTACCAGATTTGTTCATAGAAAAGGTTGATTAGATTCTGTTCGCGGAGACGCAAAAGTCCGTATTAGAAAGAGTCTGACCACAAGCGATACACTTGTTATTGCTACTTCTCAGCACGTCCTTTATTGGCTTCAGCATGCGCATATTATAAATGATAGAACCACATCTACCGCAAGCTACTTCTAAAGACACAACCTCCATACATTGTGAAGTTATAAAAGCTTAGGTTTGAATTATTTTTAATTAAACTGTTAAAATCAATAAAACTGCGTATTTTAACAGTCGCTTAAGTAGAAGCGAGACAAGTAATGATAGAACTTCAATAAAGAAAACTCCTTGGGTGTTTATCGAGTCTTGATGACTGATGATAAAAAGAGGTATAGCGCGTAAAGCTAGAGAAAGGCTGTGAAGCTAGCGTAGGATAAGTAGTTTGGAAGAGCTCTAATAGTATTATGACTGTGAAGAATGGTTCAAGAAAACTTATTAGCGTATCTGAGGGTTATAATGGTATGAAAGTTCTTAATGCAAGTCCAGGTTTTGGTTCTCCTATGACTGAAGAGGAAGTAACGAATTTCCTCTCTGCCAGTAAATTGAATCTTCTATTAGGTACTGTGGATGAGAAGGGGGACCCTAACGTACATCCCACATGGTATTTATTCTATAACAACAAGATCTATGTTGAAACAAGTAAAAGTTCTAAGAAGGTAGAGAATATAAAGAGAAAGAATACTGTTTATTTTTGCATAGATGACGAGACGATTCCCTATAAGGGAGTTCGTGGCAAGGGTACGGTAAGAATCTCTGAAGATGTTAATGCGAACGTACCGATAGCTGAGAGGATAATGATTAAGTATACCGGAAGTCTTGATAATAAGGTAGCAATGTTCCTGATGGATGCTGTGAAGAGCGGCCTTTCGGTAATACTGGAGATAACTTCAAGTTACTACTCAACATGGGATTACAGTAAGATGAAGATGTAAAGGGATACTTTAGCCAAACCAATGAGTTTTGTCCATCGTTGTAAAAGATCTAGGAAAGTAGACAACGGATGATTCAGAGATTTTTGAAAGTGACACACCTTTGGTAATTAATTCCTGATTCAGATCAGTTCTATGTTAACAATCACATACTTGCCAATTTTTGCACAAATAAAATCAAAAATATTTCAATTAAACTAATTTTTTTGATTTATTGATCTAAGGCAAGAATGATGCCTCTTTCATCATAAACGGCTATGTTAACCCTTACGTTTATTGGTAAATCCTTTGGAGAATCTATTCCAGGCAAGAATCCAGAAATGTTGAAACCGGCATCCAATTTTACTACTGCCCAAGCGTATGGTTTGTACTTTTCGTATTCTTCTGGTGCAACGTTCTGTATTGTATATGTCACGACCTTGCCCTTACCTTCCACTTCTGTAACTTCCAGATCTAGTGAGCTGCATTGATTACAGAAGATCGTTGTTGCTAACTGCAAGTTACCACATTTCTTGCATTTATGGGCTGGAACCTTTCCGTTCTTTAACACTGAGATAAACTGCTCTTTGCTGATCAATTGCTACCCTTTTTTGAATATGTGCACTGCGCAGCTTGCACCTGTTGCGCCAAAGTTGTGTGTCATGCCAATTTCCACGTCTTTAACCTGTCTCTGGCCAGCTCTTCCAAGCAATTGTTCATACACCTCAACTACCTGTCCAATACCAGTCGCACCTATTGGGTGTCCCTTTGACTTGAGACCCCCAGATGGGTTTATGGTAATGCCGCCCCCGTTCAATTTCGTTAGGCCTTCTCTAACAGCCATTGGAGCAGATCCTTTTTCAAAGAATCCTAGATCTTCTATATCAATCATCTCTGCTATTGTAAAGCAATCATGCACTTCAGCAAAGTCAATATCTTTTGGAGTAAGGTTTGCCTGCTTGTACGCCTGTTGAGCTGCGGCCCTTGTGCTAGGAACCGTTGTAAGATCTTCTCTTCCCTGCAGAGCAGCTGCGGAAGCTCCTCTTCCAGACCCCACTACTTCTATGTAATCTACGCCATTCTTTTTTGCAAAATCTTCCGTACATAGTATAACAGCGCTAGCTCCATCTGAAAACGGACAACAGTCAAGGAATTTTAATGGGCTTGCTACTACTGGAGAGTTCATTACGTCTTCAACTGCTATCCTTTTCTGTACATGGGCTTTAGGATTAAGAATTCCATGCTCATGATTCTTTACTGCAATCATTGCTAGATCTTCTTCAGTTGCCTTGAACCTTGTCAAATAAGCTCTTGCCATACAAGCAAACAATCCTGGGAACGAAGCGCCGTTGCCTCCTTCATACAAATAGTCAGAGCAGTATGAGAACAACGTCGTTGATCTTCCGGTGCCAGTATGTGTTACCTTTTCAACACCTACAGCTAAAACCACATCGTAAAATCCAGCTGCAATATTAGCATATGCTTCTCTAAACGCAATCGAGCCACTGCCACACGCTGACTCGATGGTCAACCCGGGTACGTGTGCTAAACCCAAATTACTCATTACCACTGGAGCCAAGTGTACTTGATTATCTGCCACCCCGAAAACGTTTGAGATGAAAGCATACTGAATAGCCTTAGGCTCAATCTTCGCGCCTATGATAGCATCATTGGCAGCATTTACAGCAAGTTCAACAATGCTTTCTTTTAGCTTGCCATACTTTGTACTGCCAGCGCTTATAACACAAACTTTATTCATTGCGAAACAATCTGATACACCTTATAAAAATGTAGAGAGCAAATTATTGTCTTGTCTAAAACTCTTTTAAGTTTAGTTGCTTAAAAATTAATTAACGTGTTAGGGATAAAGAATTATACTTTAACCATATGCGAGAAACCTGATACAGCCAGAAAGATAGCTAGGGCACTTGCTACAGATGAGGTAAGGGAAATCTGGATCGATGGTATACAAGTTTACGTAGCAAGGATAAAGGAAAAAACTTTTGTTCTATGCTATGCACTCGGACATCTTTACACACTACAAGACCTTGCTGGGAACAGACATGTTTATCCGGTCTTCAAAGTAGATTGGATGCCAGTAGAAAAACAATTCAAGATCAAACGAATAATTGAAGTGATAGAGAAGCTCGCTAAGGATGCGTCTGACTTCGTTAATGCATGTGATTTTGATCAGGAAGGTGAAGTAATTGGTTACAATATTCTAAAGTACGCGTGTAGGAATAAACATGAGAAAGCATACAGAGCAAAGTTTTCAACCCTTACGGAAGAGGAACTGCAAAATGCGTTTGAATCAATGAGGCGCGGAACGGGAATTGGATTAGCTGTTGCTGGCAGAGCAAGGCACGTGCTTGATTTTATTTACGGCGTCAACCTTTCAAGGGCACTCTCTGAGTCAGTGTACAAGAGCACCAAGAGGTTCAGAAATTTGACCATGGGGAGGGTGCAGGGACCGACACTCTCATTTGTTGTCAAAAGGGAAATGGAGATCAGGACACATATTCCCATACCATACTGGCACATAAATGCAAGGTTCGAGAAAGATAATCAGATATTCAATGCACATTATGAAAAGGAGAAGATTATGAAACTCGAAGAAGCAAAAGAGATTGAATCCGTTTGTAAGAGGAAAGATGGTTGCATTCTTGATATCAAACACGAAAAAACAATCCAAAAATCTCCCATACCCTTCAACCTTTTTGATTTACAGAGGGAAGCATACAGGCTATTTGGATTTAATCCGAGCTTTACATCATCACTGGCCGAACGATTGTATTTGGATGCCTTGATTTCTTATCCTAGAACATCAAGCCAGAAACTTCCGAGATCGATAGATTACAGTAGGGTATTCAGGAATTTGGGGAGGATAGGTGTGTATGCAACTTTATCTAGCATGATCTTGAGGGGAAAGTTAATTCCTCATGAAGGTAGTAAGGACGATCCAGCTCATCCTGCCATTTACCCGACCGGTGAAGTGCCCAAACGGAAGTTAGAAGGTGCAGAATGGAAAGTATATGATCTGATAGTGAAGAGTTTCTTCGCAACTTTTGGTGATCCAGTAGTTAGGGAAAATACAACTGTAATAATAGATGTGAATGGTTACAATTTCATTGCAAACTCTAGAAGAACAACAGACGATGGTTGGACTGTGTATTATAAGCCATATACAAACCTTGTAGATATTGAGTTGCCTGCCATGCAAGTCCATGATACTGTTAGCCAC
>JAZFZF010000125.1:0-6211 GCA_036443875.1 Nitrososphaerales archaeon | reverse complement strand
TCAATAAAAAACGAACCTTGCATGAAGCTGAATTGCTGTCAAGTGCGAAGAGAGCTGGTGTACCAACACCATTGCTCTACTTTGTGGATCCACAGAAGGCAGAAATTATCATGCAGTACGTCAAAGGAAAACTTGCTCGTGATATACTCTCAACAAAACCACAACTATGCAAAAAAATGGGGATCTATACTGCAAAGTTACATGAAAAGAATCTAGTCCATGGTGATCTTACTACATCAAACTTTATCATCAATGATGACAAGCTCGTCTTGATCGATTTTGGTCTTGCATACCATTCTGATAGGATGGAAGACAAAGCTGTTGACATACGCCTTATTAAGGAGATCATTAGCAGTGCACATGCATCTGTTTTCAAAAACGCATTTGACAATTTTATCAAAGGATATGGAAGTATTGCAGGCAAATCGTTAACTTCAAGAATGGTTAAAAAAGTAGCTGAGATAGAAAGGAGGGGGCGATATGCGAGAGTCGTCTGAAATATACTTTGTAACTACTAATGCAAATAAGTTCAGAGAGGTAAAAAGTATAATTTCCAAGTATAATATAGAAGTGAAAATGGCACAATTGGATCTGCTTGAGCTGCAAGATGACGACCTGGAAACTATAGCGAGGGAAAAGGCGAAAGATGCATGCAGAAGACTGGATGCAAAGGTAATTGTTGAAGACGATGGTTTGTTCATAGGATCACTGAAAGGATTTCCTGGGCCATACTCTTCATTTGTGCTAGGAACAATTGGCAATGAAGGTATCATTCAGTTGATGAAAACACATAATGATAGAAATGCAACATTCAGATCGGTCATTGCTTATTGCGAACCAAAAGAGATAGTATTGACCTTTGTTGCAAACGTTAACGGTGATATTTCTGGGGAGTTACGTGGTACAGGATGGGGGTATGATCCCATCTTCATACCCAACGATTCTGATGGGTTAACATTTGCCGAGTTGGCAGGCAAGAAAAATGAATTGTCTCATAGGAAGATTGCAGTAGAAAAATTTGCGCAGTGGATAAAAAATTACAGATCCTAAAGTTATTTCTTCAAAAACAAACAATTTATGATATCCATCTGTCCATGGTTCTCTTGGTATTTTGTAGTACGACTACTCTTGATACTATACTCTGATCCATGAACCTGTAGTATCCGCTAGCATTCGAAAGCGAATCAGCATATTTCCTGACTTCATCCATTTCCATCATATCCAATTCTTCCAAACGTTGATTTGAATAACCCACATGCATGTACGATTTTACTTCAATGAAGTGTGGGTTGCCATTGTTTATCATATCTGCAAAATCAGGAACTAAATCAAAGCTGCCGTTAAGGCTCCTTATCAGGGTTATCCTAACCACAGTTCTTGTATTTGCCTCATTCAAGAATCGTAGGCTCTTGCACCATCTCTCCCATGCATCCTTATGTCTGGGTTTGTTTATCATGTAAAAGAGCCTCCTATTCGGTGCATTAGTAGAGAGATAGAGTTGTGTTGGTAATGCATCCTCCTTTTGCAATCTGAAGAGCATGTCTGGCTCTTGGCCGTTTGTGACAAGAAATATTGACTTTGTATTTCTCAAGCTTTTCAAATACTTTATCAGCTCAGGCAGTCGTGGATAGATGGTAGGCTCTCCAGATAATGATATTGCGTAATGAGAAGGCATCAGGGCTTCCTTCAGCTTCTTCTTATCAGCTTTAATATTTCCAAAGTAACCGTTCATCAAGCGATAGCGTTCTTTCATCATATCATTTACAATAGTTTCAGGATCATCAACTTTATCAGCTTCCATCTCGGTGTAATCGTAAAATTCCATAGGTCGCCAGCAATAGACACACCTGTTTTGGCAGAGCATGCCAGCAGGTGAAAATTCCATACACCGATGGGTATCAATACCATAGAACTTCTTCTTGTAACAATCTCCCTCATTCACAAATGATTTTTTTGTCCAGTGACACAACTCGACGGTGGAATGGTTGGAAACACCATACTTTGCCTTCTTGAGTTGTTTCACTACACTTGGTTGAATTTGGATCAGATTAGTTTGAGGATCAGTTTCATCAGAGCAGCTCATTGAGCAATCAATCTACACGCTATGTATTAAATTTAACATATATTCTAGCTGGATACAGCCAATCTAACCGAATATATAAAACATTTTAGTCAGGTTGACATGACTACCGATGATAAAGCTAATGAATATCTAGAAAAGTACTCCAGTTTAAGATCCATTCTATTTCAGATACTGCCAATCTTGCTTCTAACGCTTGCGGGCAGCATACTTGCAGGGTTTCTGTTTTTAGAAATGAGGGATTTGCTAGAACTTCTACCGGGTCTGCTAGCGATGATACCCGCGGTCATGAATACCAGAGGTGGTATCTATGGGGCTTTCGGCTCGAGGATAGCAACTGGTCTACATCTTGGTATTGTTGAACCTAGATTTGTAATTAATAGAAATGTAAACAACGCAATTGCAGCTGCACTGATCAACAGCACAGTGATCTCGATAGTAATTGCAGTTATAGCGTATGGAGTATTGCTTGTGCTTGGGCTCGAAACAATACCTGTCTGGGCTCTAGCGGTGATCTCTCTACTCGCAGGAATGATCAGCGGTTTCATACTCACAGGTGTAGCGATCTTGATAACCTTCAGTAGTTTCAGGAGAGGGATAGATCCAGATAATCTTGTAGGCCCTGTTGTAACAGTTACTGGAGACATATTCAGCATTTTCGCTCTCCTATTCAGTGCAAAAATAATCTTGGTGATCATTGTATGAGCGAGCCTTCGAACAACATCTACTGGAGCCTTGGAAGCATGCTGAGAACAACGATGCCTATCTTGATTGCGATGGCAGCACTAGGTATAGTGGCTGGAACGATCTTACAATCGTTTGAAGAAGAATTGATCACATATCCGTCCATTCTTGTACTAGTTCCAGCGTTGATCGGCGTAGGAGGAAACCTTGGCACAATCTTTGGTTCCAGATTCGCTACTGGTATACATCTAGGTGTTCTTGAATTCAAATTTAGCAATCCTGTATTCAGGAATAATATAATGGCAATCGTAATAGCAAGTCTCATCATGTTTCTAATACTGGGATTTGCTAGTTACTTTATTTCAGGTTTAGTTGGAATTGGTGCATTACCACTCGCAAGTGTGTTATTGCTTTCGTTCTCGGCCGGTTTAATAATAATATCGGCGTTGATACCCACTGCAATATTCGTTGCATACATAAGTTACAGGAAGGGACTAGATCCTGATGACACCATAATTCCTACAGTTACTCCGACAGGTGATATAATTGGTATTCTAGCACTCTCTGCTCTGATCGTGTTGTTATTATAGGTGTTTTGCGAAGTATGGCGTATTAGTTATGGGTATGAAAAAGACGGGGCTTCTGAAGTATAGACCCGTAAATGTTAAGGAAATAATTACGACGATACGCGATACCGCGGAACTTATGCTGGATCTGGCATATTCGAGTATACTATTTAAGGAAAGCCATTTTGGTGAAGAGGTAATTGAGCTAGAGAAGAAGATCCATGAGCTGATATTCATGGGTAGGGTTTCTGTCATGCTTGCGGCAAGTGGAATGGAAGAAGTACAGAGCTTGACAGGTGTTCTGCAGATAATAGATTCTTCCGCTGAGTTGAGTTATGGCGCAGTTGATCTGGCAAAGATACAGGTTTCCGATATTGGAACCCCTTCCGCATTTCTGCATACGTTGCACTTGATTGAAGAAACGCTGGCAAGCTTGACAGTTCCTGAAGGGTCTAAAGCTGTGAAGATGATTGTCCAGAAGATCGAAGGCGAAACTGGCATGCGTATAATCGCTGTCAAGAGATCAGCAGGAAAATGGATAATCAATCCTGCTGGTGATGTGATTATACATGCGAATGACCGCATGATTGCTAAAGGACCTTTTGAAGCCCTGGAAGAGTTTGAGGTCTTCTGTGCTGGTAAACATGAAGTCTTTCCGAGTTTGAATGAAATGAAGGAACCTAAAATTTTGAGGCAGATAAGAGAAACTGTGGTAGAAATGATGACACTTTCCCAGCTATCAATTGATCTTGCGTACTCTTCAGTAATATTCAACAGCAAGGAGATAGCGGATGAGGTTGGTGCAATAGAGAACAAGTTAGAAATTCTAAGGGGTGAACTTGAAGAGCAGGTTTTGCAGTACGCAAAGGCAGTAGAAAATGTGAAGGAATTGAGGGGTTTGCTACGAATTGCTACAGCATCTGACAAGATCTCTGATGCAAGCAAGGATATCGCGGATATTTTGCATAGCGGAATTGGTTTGCACCCCATACTGCTTTACGCGATAAAGGAGAGCGATGAGGTGATAACCAAGATTGAAATCGAAGAGAAGAGCCAACTTGATGGCAAGTCAATTGCAGAGTCTGAGATCGAAGTAGAAACGGGTATGGATATTATCGCCCTGAAGAAACCAAAGATCGGCAAGTGGCAGTTTCATCCAAAGGGTGATCATAAACTTGAAGCTAATGACATTATAATTGCAAAGGGTTTGAAGGAAGGAGAGCATAGACTGCACAAAGTTGCTAGAGCAAGGGCAGGTACGTAAATTAACCAGCAGATATAATTTGTGTTCATGTTGAGAGATATCGTTGGTAAAGTTGAAAGCAACTTCGACGAGACACTTCAAACAGCGTCTGAGATGATAAAAATTCCGAGCAGAAACCCGCCAGGGGAAGAGGGGAGATGCGCTGAATATATTTACCTGAAACTGAAGGAATTGGGGTACGAAACTTATCTGGTAAACGAACCTTTCATAGATAGGCCTCAGGTATTGGGGTTGTTGAGAGGCAAAAACACTGATACTGTTTTGTTGAATGGTCATATAGATACTGTACCAGAAGGCGATGCAACGAAGTGGAGTATGGATCCATTTTCGGGTACAGTAAAAGATGGCTTTCTTTTTGGGAGGGGCGCTGTTGATATGAAGGGTAGTCTGGCAGTAATGATGCACGCGGCAAAATTGGCAGAAACAGACGGAAGTGTGATACTTGCGTTTGCAGTTGGTGAAGAGAGAGCAGAACCTGGAACACCAATGTTGTTGTCAAGGATAAAGAAATTCGATCTCAGAATAAAGTATGGACTCGTCATGGAACCTACTGGTTTGCAAATTGCTACGTATCAAAGGGGAGCGATCTGGTTCAAGATCAAGATTAATGGTAGAGCTGCACATGCATCCACGCCTGATGAAGGAATTAACGCTATAGAGATCGCGAATAGTATGATGCGAACAATTCAGGAATACAAAAACAAAGTAGCAGAGAAATCACATAAATTTGCTGGTAGACCAACATGCACTGTAACTATGATCAGTGGAGGAGTGAAAGAAAACGTAATCCCTGATAGGTGTGAGATCGTTATAGATAGAAGGTTGGTTCCAGGAGAGTCGAGCAGTGAAGCTGCAAGAGAGTTGTCATCATTAATTGATAAAACACAACTAGATTATGAAATTATGCGGCTTGGATCAAGAGAACCAGTTGAGCTATCTGATGATTCTCTAATAGCAAAAACTATGCTCGATGTTATGCGCCAGATGAAGATGCCACGCGATACCATATGTTTTACTGGAGCAACTGATAATGAGCATCTAGTTGCCGGTGGTATAGAAAGTTTGGTTTGGGGACCGGGTGATCTCAAATTTGCTCATGCCATAGACGAACGGATAAGCATACTGGATATGAAGAATGCTACTTGTGCACTTGTGCTTGCATTGAAAAGATTACTCTGTTAGGCATTCGATGATTATACCAATTGTTCAATATTTTTCTTAGATGAGAACAGAGAGAATGACAAGGATTGGAAGCTTAGATCGATAGAATTGTATCTAAACTAGATTTAGTATGCCAAAGAAGACTGGAATTACCTTTGGAAGTACACCACTCAAGTGGGAGTTTTTTAATCCCCTTTTTAATCCCTGCCTATTGAGGGGCTAATCTTCACTTTCTTCTATTACACTATTTTCTTTAGATCTTCTCAGTATGCATGAGGTAATTCTTTGCAGATATTTTGGTGATGTAATTCCTCCTTCTCATCATTTGATCAATCTCATGTAACAATAGTCAGACCTTCTTACACACATATTGTTTTATGATTTATATTCCGAGTGGATCAAGGGATAGAACCTTGGAAACAAATTCACCGTCCTTAATGCGTGAGTTGCTCGCGC
>JAZFZF010000124.1:0-2003 GCA_036443875.1 Nitrososphaerales archaeon | reverse complement strand
GAAATTTGACACCTCTATCTTCAACCTTCATTATTTCGCCCTTTACACCTTCATATCCGCCTTCCCAAATGTGGATATCGCTGTGGCAAACGCCTGCAGATGCTATATCTACAACGACCTGTTTGCCTCTAGGTTCTGGCTTCTGTAGATTTCTTACGTCCAAAGGCTGTTTCGGTCTCATTACTTGCGCTGCTTTCAATTCTTATACTCCTTTTCCCGAAAGTGCGTTCTCAGCGTCTTCTTCTCCCTGCTTTATCAGCTGCTTTATTGTACCTATTGAAAAATCAGCGTCTTCAAAGAGAAAATGTGAATCTTCTTTCCTTTCTATTCGTACTATTTCCTGTATTATGGCACCACGTTCAGTTGCAAGTCTGTGATATTCAGGTTCTATCCTCTTCAGCTTCGCTCTTGCCTTTTCATCCAATTCAGCAGTAATAAGAATCTCATGCATTTCTTTCAAGAGCTCCAAATATCTTGTTATAACCCTCGACATTCTCACATTATGACCTGTCTTGTCCGTATGCATGATATCCCTAGCTCTATGCCATACTTCGGACATGTTTTGTGGAAGTTCCTCATGAATGCGAGGAAATAAGTCAATGATGTACACCTTTTTATCACATTTTGGTGAGGCATTTATCACTTCTCGTAATGGAGTGTTGCTCAGCAAACTCCCATCCCAGAGATACCTTCCATCTTTTTGCGTCCATTCTATACCATAGAATGGATAACCCGCACTCGCAAGCACATGATCTGCGTATAGATCCATGTACTTGCTGTCGAAGGTAACAGATTTACTTTTCTGTATATCTGTAGAAGATATAATGAGTCTGGGTCTGTCTGCGCTTTTGAGTTTTGTAAAATCAATGTACTTGTTCAGAGTATTCTTTAACGGCGTAATGCTATACAAGTAAGGCCACATGTACGGAAAGAAGTAATCTGCACTTGGTGTAAACCACTTTGGTGCAAAAGCATTTGGGTTTCCCCACATAGCAGTGTACATTGATGATAAGGCAGCTCTAATGTTATCAGGTAAGAATGATGGTGTGACAGTCTCCGACAAAGTTAGCCAAAAATCTTCCAGATCCTTTACTGGATCATTGTTTTGTGTGCCAGCTATTATTGCTGCGTTAATAGCGCCAATCGAAGTACCGGCAACCACATCGAACTTTATTCCATGTTTGTCCAGAGTCTTGTATACTCCACACTCATACGCTCCTAAAGAACCTCCGCCTTGCATTACAAGAACTGTTTCAAATTGAAGTTTTTGATCATCTTTCATTGATAATTCTTGCACCAACCCAAGTTAAAAATGTACAAGAAGTATCAAATTCTATACTTTAACTGTTGTAAATTTTTCTTAGGGAGTAAAACATACCCTAATATGATAGCGCGGGTTAGGGTTGCACGTGAAACTAAAAACAATCAATCCAGCAACTGAAGAGGTTCTTGCAGAGTATGAAATAATGACTAGAGAGCAGGTAAATAAGGCAGTGAAGAAGTCAAGAACCGTATTTCAAGAATGGAAGAAAGATGGACATAAAAGAGCTGGTTTTCTCTATGCCTTCGCGGATGATTTAAGGAAGAACAAGGAAAGACTTGCAAAGGTTGCGACAAACGAAATG
Source organism: Nitrososphaerales archaeon (assembly GCA_036443875.1). Taxonomy (GTDB): domain Archaea; phylum Thermoproteota; class Nitrososphaeria; order Nitrososphaerales; family UBA213; genus JAZFZF01. The sequence goes on along the minus strand of JAZFZF010000124.1, from coordinate 378 downwards.
GGAAAGGCAATCAAGGAAGCCAGATCTGAAGTTGAAAAATGTGCATGGGTGATGGAATTTTATGCCGATCATGGAGCTGTCTTCACTAATGATGAGGTTGTTAACACAGATGCCAGGAAGAGTTTCATAACATTCGAACCCCTTGGTATAATTGGTAGCATAATGCCATGGAATTTTCCATACTGGCAGGCGTTAAGGTTTGCTGCTCCTTCGTTAATGGTTGGTAATACCATCGTGTTGAAACCTGCGAGTGCAACATTGCAGTGTGGCATTGAGATGGCAAAGGCATTTCGCAGGGTAGGTTTACCAGTTGGGGTGTTCCAAACGTTGGTTGGAGATTCTAGTGTTGCTGAAGCGTTGATAGATTGTGATGTCAAT
>JAZFZF010000123.1:0-2896 GCA_036443875.1 Nitrososphaerales archaeon | reverse complement strand
GTCACGATTTTGGATTATTGATGTTACTAGAACCAGATCAAATTAGGAAGAAGTTATGGGAAGAGTTGAGCGTTGTGATATAAGAAAGAATAAAAAAGCGAATTTAATTTGGTGAAACTAAACTAGTCCTAATAAAATCTTCAAACTCTTTGTCTGACTTTGTTTTTCTAGCTTGCTGTATCATTTTAGCATCTTCACCGGCTGTGTATCGAGTCTCAGGATTGTCTGATGTTGCTGCTTTTAGCACAACTTCAGCAACAACACTAGGAGGAGAAGATTGATTTTCCATCATATTCCCTATTGATTTTCCAAGTGTTTTAGCAATATCAGAATATGCAGTATTTTCCATGGATTTTATTGCAACTGGTGCCCCTTCCATTATATGGGTCTTGATAACTCCTGGCTCAATAACACATGCGTGAATCCCGAATGGAGAAACTTCATGTCTCAAAGATTCGGTGAATCCTTCTACAGCAAATTTAGTAGCTACATATGCGGACATGATTGGCATTCCCATAAACCCAGCAATAGAACTAATCGTGATTATTCTACCGTTTTTTTGTTTTCTCATAGTTGGTAAAACTGCCCGGGTAGTACGATAAACTCCAAAGACGTTAGTATCGAATTGATCTTTAATCTCTTCAGTAGGCATGTCTTCAACTGCACCTATTGTTGCATATCCTGCATTATTTACTAAAACATCAATTTGTCCTTCTTTTTCTACTATAGTATTAATGGCATTTTTAACAGATGCATCATCGGTAACATCAAGTTGAAGTATTTCTATTGATAGATTTTCAGATTGTGATCTTTGTTTTATAGTGTCAGATTTGTTCGTATTTCGCATAGTAGCATAAGTCTTAAAACCATTTTTTGCTAGGTGTATTGCGATTTCCAATCCTATTCCACTTGAACTTCCAGTAACAACTGCAACTTTTTCTCTCTGTACCATATATCATCATATAATGATGAGTATTTAAATTGGAGACGATAGATTGTATACCAAGATATCATATGGTAACTTACTAACCATTAATTCAGTTAATGATTAACAGATGAACATTTTTTGTTTACTTACTTTGTCCTTTGCTATGTTCCTATTAACACAAGTTAGTCCAGACATTGTTGTTATTTGTAACCCACGAGAAGAATGCATAGTGTTGTAAAATACACTCGTTAAGTTTTAATCCTTTTAACAGTTGAAGACATTAAATAATCCTCCTCTTCTTTTTTTAACGCAATCTGCAGATTACAACTTTTGGTATTTCGACGCCACTAGCTGCACAAGCTCAGAATGATCAGGCAGGTTCGAGCGTCTTTTACCATGTTACAGACGGTGCAATTCTATATACAACGGACTAAAATCTATGGTTTCTACAAACCCAGGTTTTGTTAATCCTTAAATAGTTATTATTTATGCTCGTTGCCAATGAAGAAAAAATTAGCAATACCGGCAGTACTGGCAGCAGTAATACTAGTAGGAGCGGCGTCAACACAGTCCGGCTTTATAGATCAGGTCGTAAATGCAGTAGATGTAAACAAAAATGCACTGCCTACTACTGAACATGAACTGCTTAACAAGATCAGTAAGATGGGCGGCCTCAAACTAGTGATGTCTCCAGCTTTCGCACAGATCCCACTTGGAGATACAGACAAGTTGAGGCAGGAAGGACGCGATATCGTAGAATTCAACCTAATAGGAAGGAGTGTCGACCTCCCACTAATGGGAGGAGGAACGTTCAAGGCCATGACCTTCAGTGAGCAGGTTCCTGGACCAACGCTCAGGGTAACACAAGGCGATGTTGTTGTGATGACCCTGACCATACCTGAAAATGAACTAACACCGCATGGCAACGACATGCACGCATCACAGATGACGGCGGTACCTAGCTTCGGTGCGGTTATGCCAGGAAATTCCTTGACCTATGCGTATATCGCAGAAGTTCCCGGGACATTCAAGTATCACTGTAGCGGTGTGAACATAGCAGACATGGATCGTCATGTCTTGTCTGGAATGTATGGGTTAACAATCGTCGATCCATTGAAGGGATACAAGAAGCTCATAACAGAAAAGACAGCGACTAAGAACGGAAACGTGGTAAGGGTACACGAGGATTACACCGCTAACGCACTAGAATTCCAGTTGCAGTACAACCAGCTTTACATCGATGAGAACGGTAACTACGATGTGGACGCCATGTTCAAGCACGATAACGCACAGACGGTTGTTAACGGAATGGCGTTTGGATACACACCGAATGAAGATCATGCTCAACTTATCAAGGGCGACAAAAACAAGAAGATCTTTGTGGCAGAGCCATGGAGGGATGCGGCGGGACACCTCAAATCACAGGTAATCTGGGTTCCAACAAATACTCACACAAGGTGGTTTGTGGAGAATCAGGGCAATGAACCAGTGTTCTTCCATATCGTAGGTGAAATACTGGACAGAGTATATCAAGGAAACAAACAGCAATCATGGGGAACTGAATCATGGCTTATAGGAGGTTCACAGGGAGCTATCATAGATGTAGTCTTTGATGAACCAGGAGTGTATGTCGCAGTCAACCATGATTATGCAGCAATCTTCAGTGGAGCAGCTACAGTAATAGTTGCTGGTGATCCATTTGGCTTGGGTATTGATCCGAGTGAGATGCCCAACCCGTCTGATGCAGTTCCACCAATGGCCAAATACAGCATGAAACAGAACCTTGTCCTACACGGACTGATGACCGACAAACGTGCTGAAGAGGTTAAGGCTGAGCTGGGCATATAACCCCTCTTTTTTTATTATTAGATTAGGTTATTTGTTGAACTTGGATTGATAAAAGTCGAAGGAAATGGGAGATGGAAAGTTTTCGAGGTTATATTATAAAAGATTCATTTTACCCTTCTG
>JAZFZF010000122.1:0-3764 GCA_036443875.1 Nitrososphaerales archaeon | reverse complement strand
ACGAACACATACGAGTTGTACTCTTCCTTGCTCTGCGCCATAGTCCTTATCGCAGTAAGCACATATCTATTCAGTACAATGAAATTGGAGCCCAGAACATGATAAGCACCAATAAAGTTAGGCATATCCTGCAATAAAAGATTCAATCCCACCCGTCTCATTTTGTATTTGTCATAGACCCCCGCTTTAACCAGTTCAAAGGAATCTTCAAATCCATGAAGGCTTTTCAGTCTGTCGTTATGAGACATCTGTTACTAAACACCCAAAATAACAATATAAACCTGTTTACTTGCAATTATGCAAATGGTACAACTTACATTTTATGGAGACATCAATGAAATCGGGGGTAAGAAGATTCTACTGCAGGACAAAGATACGAAGATATTTCTAGATTTTTGAAAGAGTTTCAACAAATATTCAAAGTATTTCGAAGGTTATTTGAAACCAAGGATATCAAATGGAATAGTTGATTTCATAGAAATGGACCTGATCCCGAATGTAGAGGGTCTTTATAGGCATGACCTTTTGGAAGCAGGAGGAATGAAGGGATCGGAAGTTGATATCGATGCTATAATACTTACTCACGCACATGCAGATCATGCTAACCACATCTCATTTTTACATGAAGATATCCCAATATACATGGGAGAAACTGCTCATTCGATACTGCAGGCATTAGAGGAAAGAAGCTCGAGGGATATCTAAGGCGAGATCTTGATCTTCAAGCGACGTCCAACAATCTAGAATAGTGAATTGATTCCAAGAAAGATTCATACGTTTAGAACGGGAGATAAAATGAAGATTGGTTCAATAGAGGTTGAGCCTGTGCATGTGGATCAATCAGTTCCAGGTGCATATGGTTTCATAATTCATACTACCGAAGGCACTATAGCATACAGCAGCGATCTACGATTACATGGAAGCAGACCACAGATGACCCAAGAATTTGTCGAAAAGGTAAAGGAATCAAAACCCGAAGCATTGATAATGGAGGGAACTAGAATAACCGAAGAAAAGGTCTCTGAGAGCGAACAAAAGGTAAGGAAAGAATGTAAAGATATTGTAAAGAAAACTGACAAGTTCATTATTGCCGATTTTGGCTTCAAAGATGTATATAGATTAAGAACCTTCTACACCATAGCTAAGGAAAATGATCGAAAACTTGTTGTTTTGCTGAAAGACGCATTTTTGCTCAAGTGGTTAAGCAGAGACCCAAAATTACATATTCCTAGCTATGATGATGATAATATAATTATACATCTACCAAAACGTGGATCTGGAACATACACTGACCACGACTACGGAACAAGAGAGCATGAGTTTCTTAATCTCAACAATGTGTGGACTGCCGAGCAGATAAGCAGAATCAGAATAAAGTTATCTCGACAATAACGTTCTTCCAGTTTGATGAACTGATAGATTTAAAGCCAGAGCCTTATAATATAATGCCATATTCAACCAGCGAACCCAACAACGAAGAGCAACAGTTCGATTACCAACGGCTCAAGGCACGGGCCGTTCATTTTGATTTTCGCATATTTCAGAGTCACTGTTCTGGACATGCATACGCTGAGGAACTTATGACAATTGTGAAGGAAATAAATCTCAATTATTTCTTCCCTGTCCGTACAGAACATCCAGAAATGTTCAAGCGGACAATGCAGAACATCACACTTGTTGAAGAAAATAATAGTACAGCCTTTACCAAAGCTTTTTACTACTGCAAAATATGGCTATGCCATGAAACTTGGAAATACGATTCGGTCATTTCAGGACTTTCCTAAGAAGGGAATACTCTTCAGGGATATCAGTCCCATTTTGCGTGATCCTGAAGTAATGCGGTATGTAATTGATCAATTTTACGACCATTTCAGAAACAAAAAGATCGATCTAATTGCTGGTATAGAGTCTAGAGGTTTTATTTTCGCATGTCCGCTTGGTATAAAGTTTAACAAAGGAATCATAATGATAAGGAAACAGGGTAAGTTACCCGGAAAGACGGTAAGTTTAGCATATAGCATTGAATACGGAAGTGCTACAATGGAGATACAGCAAGACTCGATCGGCAAAGGACAGAATGTGTTAATTGCTGATGATCTTCTTGCTACCGGAGGCACGGCAAGGGCATCTGCAGAACTGATCGAAAGACTTGGGGGAAAAGTAGTTGGCTTTGCTTTCGTAATGGAACTTGCGAGTCTTAAGGGTAGAACCTTGATTAAAGACTACGAAGTCCATTCTTTGGTGACATATGATGAGTGATCATGCAGATGTAGGTATAATTGGAGGCACAGGTGTATATGATCCAGGACTACTCAAGAACAAGAAGGAGATAAAGGTCTACACACCTTATGGGGATCCGTCAGATTTCATAACCATTGGGAGCTACGCGAGGAAAAAGATTGCATTCATACCTAGACACGGAAGAGGTCATAGAATACCGCCACACAAGATCAATGCAAGAGCAAACATATGGGCGTTAAAACAATTAGGCGTTACAAGAATACTTGCACCAGCAGCTGTTGGGAGTATGAGAATGCAGCTCAAACCAGGGCATATAGCCATACCCCATCAGTTCGTCGATTTTACAAAATCAAGGCAATATTCGTTTTACGATGGAGGCGAAGTGTGCCATGTTTCTACCGCAGATCCTTTCTGCCCAGAGCTTAGAAATTTCGCAACGAATACTACAGAATCTCTTAAACTCAAAGTTCATGACAAAGCTACCTATGTTTGTATAGAAGGTCCACGATATTCCACTAGAGCCGAATCTAGGTTCTTCAAGAATTATGTTAAAGCAGATGTCATAGGCATGACACTTGTGCCTGAATGTGTTCTAGCACGCGAGGCTGAAATTTGCTACCTCTCAATTGCGACAATTACTGATTATGACGTATGGGTAGATAAACCTGTAAGTACAAAAGAAGTGATAGAAACACTTCGCAAGAATATTCAAAATACAAGGATATTACTGGCTGACCTTATAGCTAAGGTTCCCTCACAAAGGAAAAGGTGTGAATGCGGTAGAGCGTTATATGATGCTAAGCTCTAGACAGCATAACTTCAATGAAGATATTCGAGTCTAAAGAAGCTCGTGTGCTTTGTTCAAGTTTGCTTATATGAGGGTTAACTGGTTAGAAATGATCAAAAAATAGAATTACTGTTTAACAGACATCATCAAGTGAACTTTCATTCCAGAAATTCAAGACTCCTGATCTTTAGTCTCAGGCATATTCATATCGCCCAAGACCATCTTTCTCTGCACTTTTATTAGGAGATCTTCAGTATCTATACCCATGTTTCTCAACTTCTTTTCATTCTTCTTTGCTATCTTCACATTTACATTGTGTCCCCCTATTCTCCCGAAAGCAATAGCCCTGAACCTTATCTTTTCACCCCTGACTGTAAAGTATCCAATAATCTTGCTAAAGATCGAGCCTGGAGTAGCACTGGAAACATATATTGTAACATCTTCATCGCTCAATCGATCTCGACCTCTCTGTTTACCGATTCGTCTACCATGAAGATCCAATGTCTATCATCCTGCATCGCATAGTCTGCTACCCGCAGGTAAACTTCTTTATCTACACATGTATGCTTAATCTCACCATCTTTCTTTACCGCCATCAGTGCCCATCTTTCCTTATCCTTCTTCAATTTACAAATCAAAACGGCCCAGCGTTCATCTGGATTTATCTTGGGCATCCCTATTTCAGAGGAAATATCAAGAATGCCCAGCTGTTTTTCCTCACAGAAAATTTCCTTAC
>JAZFZF010000121.1:0-2733 GCA_036443875.1 Nitrososphaerales archaeon | reverse complement strand
TGTGATAAACCCATCAGAACCAATAACAGGCTCAGGCTCAATATTGAAGTTATGGTGTAAATTAGCTATTGGATCTCAAGACAAATCACCAGTCTTGCTTGGTCATATTAGTGTGTTACTTTGGTAGGTTTGTCACTCATGTAATACCACATCTTATTTCTTCGACGTATGAAGAATAGTTAAGCGTAACTTCTGCGTTACCAGGGCCCTCGTTATGGAACCACACTTTATAGTCTCCGATTTCCAGGTTAACTGTTTTGAATTCCTCGATCGGCACAGTTAAGTTGGCTGCATAGCTGCTGGTAGGAGCGAGAGTCACTGTAGTATCATCTTCAGCCAGTTGTCTCAATAACGATGCATCCTCCCTAGTGACAGAGACTACTGGTATTCTGGATTCATGATCAGAATCCCCTTTCAAGTGACCAAAGAATATACCCGGTTCATTATTGTATACGATAAGAGCGCTGGCTCCTTTGTTAGCCACATTACTCTCCTTTTGAATTAAAGATACATCTTCATTTGACTCCTCCCTTATTTCAGCTAGAACCACAGAATTTTGCAGATCCAATTGTTGTAGGTCAAATACCGCCGCATGATCTATAAAGACAAGCCTACCGCTTATATCTTGCGAGATAGGTTGCGAGTTCCCCATAAGAACTGCCATCGAGTCACTATCATAGTTATCGACCTTAAGTAGTATTGAAGATATGGATGGTGACTCGTGTGTTATGTGACCACTGGGGGCTTCAATCCAGTATTTGACTTCTGAAGGACCGTGAAATTCTATGGCAAATTGCCCCTCCAAAATAAAAAGACCAGGGTGATCAAGCGTTATGCTCTTGTGAACAGTTTGACGAGGAGTAATTTTACCAGATATCACCGTGTTATCATATGAAACGACTGGCTCAACACTGGGGTCTGTCATATCCATAGCCGAGTCGGTCATCTCTATAAGTTCGGAGTTTACTATCTGTAAGAATTGTGACTCAACTTGTGTAACAGCTATAGGTCCTTCTCCCACCTTTAGAGTTTTAATCACTTTGTTAGTAGCTATCTCTATTACAGAAAGCGTATCTTCCTTACTATTGGGCACATAAACATGCTTACCATCTGCTCCCACTAACAATCCTTTGGTCCCTTGCCAACTGGTATATGCTTTACGATTTCAAGTTTGGATATATCCAAGACAGCGACAGAACCTATATCCTGCACGCCTATGTATGCAAACTTTCCATCGGGAGTAGGCTCAGATACACCAGGACGTCCCCCAAGATCCACTGTCTTGATTATTTTGTTGGTCGAGACATCAATGATCGACTCACTCTTACCTCCTCACAAGTCTGTGCCATCTGAACGCTTTCCATAGTTTTCGACAAAGACATACTTTCCATCGTGAGAAACGGTTAACATGAACGGAGCATCTCCTTCAGGAAAGTCTATTGTTTCAATAACTTGTAACTGTGGGACGCTTATAACAGAAACAGTATCTGAATCTCTATTTGGTACATAAAGTAGTTCGCCATCAGGTGTAAAATCAACATCACATGGAAACAAGCCCACTGGTATTTTCTTCAATACTTCAAAACTTTCTATATCCACAACCCATACTTCATTATGTGAAGATGCAGGTATGAATACTAGCTTTCCATCAGGCGTGACTTCCACAGGATTTATTACACCTCCAACATGAATGTTTTCAATTAATTTCAATGTTCTTGGATCTATCACCTTTGTATTGGATTTGTCAGCCATATCTCGGGTCCATAACAATCCATTTTGATCCAAGTAATGGTTAGCGGGCCAGACAGTGTATGGTACATCTGATTGCAGAATTATGTTATTATTCAGAGGGTCTTTAATAGATACCGACTCCTTGCCAAAAGCATAGATGTAATAGCGTTCACCAATAATACCGGATGGTTCCTTTCCTTTTGTATTAAGCTGTAATATGAGTGTTGAAATGTCTTCCTGTGCTTTATCCAGTCTAGTTTGCAAGTCCAATGTCATTGAATTCAACGCGCCGAACCCAATTGTTATTCCAACTGCTATCCCGATACCAACTCCTATGGTTAGAAACACATATCTTGAAAGTCCCCTTTCCATGAATAAAATCTCCATCGATTGTATAAATATGTTAATAGGCTTCGGTTACACTAATATTAACCCCAACCTGATAAAGTCCTACAGGTTTACCTAATCATGCGTAAAATTACCTATTTTATGAAGATTCATAATCCCCTTCTGTCAGTTTTTTCGTAGTTCTTTAGACATGATAAGCATGGAAGTGTTTCATGTTCGGCATATCGATTATTTCGAGAATAACATCATTCTGAATAGTTCGTGCTGCTTGATAGGATCCATATGAGGTAATTGCCTCGCATATTCGCTATTGTATTTTCTTACTTTGTTTAGAACAACATGTCTTTATCTGGCAGAAGTGGCATTTGGTTGGTAATGTGAAAGATATTGGTCCTAAAGAGGCTAATTTAATAAAAAGGGAGGTTCTTATCATGTGAAAGGAGTCTGGAGATATATTTCAGAAATATCTTAGGGGCAAAATGGATAAGGATAAAGCCTTAAACGAACTCAAGAAGTTAGTAGATAGCGTATGACTATAGTTACCTCTGGACAGTTGATTGAGGATCTTATAGAAGAAGCGAAAAAGATAGTAGGTCTTGAGAGATTTGAAGATAAAAAAATTAGATGGCAATGGGTAGATGATATGACCATGTT
>JAZFZF010000120.1:0-5070 GCA_036443875.1 Nitrososphaerales archaeon | reverse complement strand
CTAGTCCTGTAGGGAGGCGATTAAGTGAGAGTAAAATTACACTATACAAAGCAACATTAGAAGCAATCTATCCTAGACTTGGAAGTGCAACAGAATCAGCAAATTGGACGGGAGAACAGCCGGACTCAATACCTTTCTTGCTACATAACCAATAACTATCTCTTTCTCTGTAGCCAGGAGATCTTGTAGAATTTGATGAATAATATTATTTGTACACTTGGGTCATACCAATATGGCTGAGCGGATTATGAACAAAAGTACGCTCGCCATCACTAGATAATGAGAAGGATGTTTCACCATACCACCGTACTACCCTGCTAAGAATACCACCATACTACTAGATACTGCTTTACCACGAAGGTATAAGCTTAGAATAGGAATAACAAGAACCAATTGGCAATTAAAGCAATTACAACAGCTCACACATTGCTTATCTTTCCAAGTTTTTCCAGTAATTTCATATCTCTTTCCTCGAAATCTGTTTCTATATATTTAGCAAGAAGGTTTGTGCTTTCCACAAGTATAGCGACTATTTCAGGTTTCAATCGCAGTTTTTGTTCCACAAGAAGCTGAGACACGTATTCCATTTGTTTAGCCAGTTCTTCAATATGAGAATCATCCATCATCCCTGCAATACCCTTGATTTTGTGGCTGCATCGCAGGATTTCAGCTACACCATTATCTGATCTTTCCTTTAGCATTTCGCATGAACTCTGCATCTTCTTCAGGATCTCCTTAGCCTCTTTTCTGTATTCTTTATTGATTTCTTCTAACTCATCGCTCATCGCTTAATCATATACACTAAATAATTTAAACTTAGTTCGGTTCTTGGCATTGCAACCACTTCAACGGCCGTATAAATTCCAGAGACATTTGAGGAATACTTAAGTTAATGGACCGATACCATGATTTGCAGGATTAGTGTAACACTAAATGCAGCTATTAACTAAAATACTGCTGATTACCAGTGCTGTTGTGGTAATCGCAGTTATCAATATGGCAGTTCTGGCTTATTTTAATGATCTTCGAAAGGATGATGTAACAACTGTTGAGTTGGCCAATAAACAGATATTCTTTCTGCAGAAGATCAGAGAACATTCCTTACTTGTGGCAGGAGGAGAATATGAAAACAGAGGAAGAATTTCAGAACTTGTAGAAATGTACCAAACTTCCTCAGATTTACTGAATCATGGAGGATTTGTAAAGGATTCAAGGGTTAACTCTCTTGCCTATCTGTCACCAGATCTGAATACAAAAATTTTGAATAAATGGGATGAGTATAAGGAAAATACGATGGTTATTGCAGAAGAGAAGGTCTTCAATCTTAATGTTCTTGAAGCCAGAGATTATGTGGTTAGCAATAATGATGTCTTGTTTAGTAAGGTGAAAATCGCTAGCAACAAGTTAGAAACTTTAGCAGGGGATCTTAGTGACGTAAAGCCGACCGATCTTACAAACTATCAAGGCGTTGGCTTTGATCATGTTGCGATGTCAAAAGCGATGGAAACGCTTGGTCCGCGTTTAGTTAGTTACACTCTTGAGGTTACCGGACAGTCGGCTGAACGTTTTGGAGCCGTTAAACAAGCAGAGTTAGCTTCAGAATTGTCCCGTCTAGTAACCTCGTTCAACTCTTATTTGGAAGTCATGTTCGAAGGAGGTGTCTCGGATATAACAGGGAATTATGTGAGACCCCTTCCTGTTGAATTACAAGGGGATTGGCAGAAAATAAAGGAAGCCTGGATACCACTTAGGGAGAATTTGTTTGTTGTGGCAAATGAGGCTATCTATACAGAACCATTCAAGAATTCTTTGATTTTCTTAGAATCAAACACTGATCCCCTCATTGGGCTACATTTAGATCGTATCTCTCTTTTGGGGGAATATAATGCGTCTACAAACAATTTTGCCAATCAGATCTTTTACGTATTAGCGGTATCAAGCGGTTCTGTTTTCATCTCTGTTGTCTTTGTTATAAGGAAATCAATATCACCAATCACAAAAATGATGGATGCATCTAGGCGCATACAGAAAGGTGAATATGGAATTCAGATTAGCCACGAAAGTAAGGATGAGGTAGGTAGTTTAGTTAAAAGCTTCAACCTCCTGTCTTCCGCAATGAAGGAAAAAATAGAGCAATCGAAAGAGATTGACAAAGCAAAAGATGAATTTTTGGCGATGATAACTCATGAATTAAAGACACCTTTGGTTCCTATTCAGGGTTATAGTGAGTTGCTGCTTGACGGGACACTAGGAGAATTAACAGAAGAACAGAAAGAAAAGATTCGAATTATGTATAATAGTTCCCTTTCACTATCACAATTGATTCAGGATCTGCTTGATGTTAGAAGGCTTGAACTGAACCAATTGAAGTTTAATAATATCAGTGTAGATGCTGACCAGCTGGTTAATACTGTAATTGAAATTATGACACCAAATGCTGAAAAGGTAGGATCGAAGCTGATAACACAAGTACAAAAGCCCATAAAGGTAACATGCGACCCCGATAGAATGGTTCAAGTTCTAACAAATCTAATCAAGAATTCCATCAAGTTTGTTCCAGAACAAAAAGGCATCATTGAGATAGGAGTCAAAGAGGATGGTAATGAAGTATTATTCAGCATAAAAGATAATGGGATAGGAATCCCAAAAGACATGCAAGAAGGATTGTTCAAAAAGTTCTACCAGGTTGATACGTCTACACGCCGAAAATCCGAAGGCTCTGGGCTTGGATTGGCGATCTGTAGGGGAATTGTGGAAGGTCATGGAGGAAGGATATATGTTGAGAGTGATACTGGCAAGGGTGCTACCTTCTACTTTACCTTGCCTTTGAGATGATGGAAATGAAAAAGATATTGGTGGTCGACGATTCCAAGGTCATAACAGACCTTATAAAATTGATACTAGAGAAGTCCGGATATGACTGTATGGTATCCAACAATGCTACCATGCTTACGCAATTGCTAGGAGAGGAAAAATTTGACCTGATTCTTTTGGATCTAGCAATGCCTGAAGTTAGCGGGCTTGATCTCTTGGATGAGATAAAGAATGATGAGAGGCAAAAAGGTACCAAAGTGGTGCTATTTACCGCATCATCACCTACAGATATCGAGTTAGAAGGATACATGGCAAGGGGCGCAGCAGGTCTGATAAGGAAACCTGTAAAGAAAGAAGCTCTAATAGCACAAGTAGAGACATATTTGGCGCAGTGAGTCGTCTGCTGAGATGGAAGTAACCTCTATCAAGAAAGGGAAGGGAAAAAATATTCTGTTTATGGTCCTGAAGGAGGAGACTGAATAGCTACGTTTCCATAGGAAAGGTAAAAAGTATGTACGCGGAATGCTCAATAGTGGCAGGCACAGAGTTTTCCGAACTGGATAAGATCGATAGGGCAATACTTGAGACGCTAAACAAAAACGCTCGGACCCCCTCTAGAGACATTGCTAATAAACTCACATCTATGGGTTTCGAGATGACCGATAGAGCTGTTAGGAAGAGAATCGAAAGACTAGAAAAAAAAGGTGTGATAAAAGGCTATACAGCAGTCCTAGCAGAAGAGAAGCTAACCGATCGTTTGGATTTGATTCTACTAAAATTTAAAGCAACAAGGGACTTTAGTTCGACTATAGAACGATTGAAATTGTATGCAAAAAAATTAACAACATGTATTTTGGTCTCAGGTCTTGGCGGTGAATGGCATGCGGCTATACTGATGGGCCATGGCTCCAGCGGCTCTAGCCTTAAAACCGAATCGCATCTGGTCGAGAAATTCGCAGACGATATAGCGGATTTCAGGATAAGTGATTTCAAACTTGAACACATAAACGCATTATACCTACCGCTCTTGTTTTTGTCTATCTCAGAAAGCTAAGCAATATGTTCTTCGTATTGAATTGTTTCCAAAAGTTCCTTTATTTCGTCATACCTGAAGGGTTTTTGTAAAAAGTAACCTACCCCATTGGCAAGAGCTTCCTTCACTCTGTCTGAATCGATGCTATCAGCTGTAATTAATGCAATCGTCGTATCTGGTTGAATTTTGAGCATCTGTGCAGCCACTTCGTTTCCGGCGATATCTGGCATACCCATGTCCAGAAGAACGACCGGCAATTGACCATTCTTTGTTAGCTCTTTAAATTTCTCTATGCCTTCTCTTCCGTTGTTGCATATGACTATGTTTTGAGAACCAAATTGCATAACATATTTTTTTAATTTTAGTGTGACCACTTTGCTGTCATCGATTATCATTATCGGCCGCGTTATTTGACCAGTAACTCCTTCCTGCATTATTGAATTTGCAGAGCGTTGAGCCTCATCAGCTCTATCGTAAAGTTCTGCTCTCAAAAAGCACTTTGCCGCACACCTATATGCCAGCCTAGCTTCTAATGGTAAAGTATCCTTCCTCTTTGCGATTTCAAGATAAACCGTTGCAGCCTTCGCAAACTCTTCCTTGGCGCCTTTTTGGGTCTGTGCTTTGCAACGAGAGGCTAGCAAGAGGCAAAGTGCAGCGCCTCGGAGATCCTCCTTTCTTTGCAGATTGTCTGCCTCCCATAGGTACATTTCACATGCCGTCTCATACTTTTTGTTAATCTCTGTTCTGACCGCCTCTACAAATGGTTGTGAGAACCCTCTTTCCCCTTCATTCAGCGTCATACTAGAGGTTCCCGAGTATGATTAATAACTACTCCGGAACTGCGAAAGCCGGTATTTTTCCATTTCGGAACCCAAACGACCGTAATATTTCCGCCCTACTTTTATGACCTAGCGTCAACATTATGAATGTGAACAAGGTGAACTATCTTGGCTAGCACGTATGAGCTGATGGAAAGGAATCCCATGCGAACTGATAGTATTGCATGTACCCATGTAGATCTGGAACTTCTCAACAAGGAGATCACACAGACCTTGCTAGACCTAGGGTTGACGGACGAGGAGGCAAGGACTCTGCCTTGCCTCAATAAAAGGGGAGAAATGAGAGCTTTAGAAATATCAAGAAGCATCGAAATTCGAAGGACCCGGTTATATTCTGTATTGGAAAGCCTTGAAAGTAAAGGGTTGGTATTTAGTACTTTAGAA
>JAZFZF010000119.1:0-2678 GCA_036443875.1 Nitrososphaerales archaeon | reverse complement strand
ACATACCTTCAAAGGGTTAACGACAAAACAGATCTTTGAAGTATCCAATGAGTTATATATTTTGACTTTGGCATCATTTAAAAATTCACTTCGATTCAGTGGTGAATAATTCTGCGATTTGACCTCTTTGCTTTGTTCTATCTTCGTCTTTAATTCTATATACATCTCTTACTAATCTTTCTTTGGCAAATTCGAAATATTCTTTTACAGTTTCAAATCCAAGATATCGCCTACCCAACATTTTGGCAACCACTGCTACCTGTCCAGAGCCCAAAAATGGATCTAGAATAACATCATCCTTTTCACTTGAATACATCAGAATCTTCTTTATCAACTCAGCAGGTAGTTTTGTAGGAGTCTTCTGGTCACCAGTCCAGTACTCCCTCTTTATGTACCATACATCTTCCTTGTCTTCATAATGCAGGCTCCTCCCCTTGCTGGTTCTCTCATGCTTTCCAAACCTTGTATAAGGAAAAAACTTTCTCTTCTCACCGTTCTTGCAAACATAGAGGCAATGATAGTGCGACGTCACATACTTTCTTTCTGTCACAACGCCAAACTGGTACTTCCAAATGATATGGTTGATACTTATGAAGCCAATGTCGTCAATAGCAGTCAAAATATCTTTAAGGTTGTTCCATCCAGAAAAGACGTACATACTTCCAGAACCCTTTAACATTCTATAGCATTCCTTCATCCATTGGAGTGTGAACTGATAGTATTTTTCCTTGGGAATTTCCTTATAACCCTCTAAAACCCGCGATGCGGTTCTATTGTAGTTACTTCTTTTTGCCTTGAACTCTATAGCAAATGGAGGATCTGTTATAACAAGATCTACTGTGTTACCTCGAATCAATTTCATCCCTTCAATGCAATCCTTGTTGTGGATTTTGTTAAATTCTAGTCCCTTCATATGTACCTAGATAATAAAGATGGTCTATAATGATTTTGTGGCTAAAAACGATAAACCAAACAGTAATCTATTCCATCTTCCTTGTACGGTACACCTTATTTGCATACAGCGACATAGACTGTGTCTTCGGCAATGTCTATGCAGATGGGTATCAGCAGTTTTAACCTTCGGATCTACAATGAATAACTAATCTTTACATTTAGCTATTGTGCGATCGTCGATCATCAGGGGAATTGTATTAAGTGTATTTGATTACAGCTTGCACCTCTTATCGCACAACAATAATTTCCTGAACTCCAGCAGCTTATTTTTAAACTTATTTCTCAACTACATACTCGTTCACTTCCATGCCGAAGTGCCTTCCCTTTGCACTCTTGGCATGTACAAGTATGCTATTGCCTCTCTTCATTTCAGTAACTGCAATAAGTTTGCCATTTGTTCCAACAAACCTAATGGTTTCTGCGTTCTGCACTATTATGCTTCCAACCTCGTCATCTGTGACAGCCTTGATTAGACGCATGGGTCTGGTTTCAACCTTGGACCTTCCAACAGCAACCCTCCGAGCCATACCTTTGGTATCGACAATAACAACTTCGTCACCTGCTTCTACTTCTGACAGATATCTCGTGTTACCATCTGGTGAAGGCGTATAACAATGAACGGCACCAGCATTCACCCTGAACGGTCTCGGAGATGTAAATTCGGATCCTATAGATTCGTTATGTACCAGAAACATAAAATTGGATCTGCTACCGATCAACATTCCTTCGCCCCTGTTAAGCATAGAAGCTGTATCAACACATACACGCTCACCAATACCAACATCTTTGATCTCTACAACTTTCCCAATTTTTAGCGGAAACTCCATCCTGCCAAGATAGATCATAGATCTCTTTATTGCAGATGTGTTAGAAGTATTTAGAATCACACCATCAACACCTAACTGCAAAATGCTAAACATGGTTCTTACCTCATCTGCATTATCTGCCTTTGTATACACCTTTGTCTTTGTCTTCTGCAGCTTCGCAATTATATTTTCTAGTGGAATGATCTTCCAGGTCTTAGCATCGACAATCACAAAGTCAGCACCATTGTGAGCTGCCTGTAGTATCACATCCTCGTCCTTCTTGCCTGTTACTTGAATGGAAAATCCCACCCGCTTTCCATCCTTCTTGACCTTCTTGATACCATTCAGATCCTTGCATACAATAGAATCTGCATCTATTGAAGTATGTATAACATCGAAGCCATTTCTCAATTTTCCAATGGTCTTTGGGTCTGTATAGATGGTGTTTATGCCCTCCTGCTTCAGCTGTGAAAGGAACGAACCTATAGATCCGCTGGGAACATCTGGACTTACAATGAGTTCCTTACTTTTTACCAATTTCACGCAAAGCCTCCTTCACATTCGCCTTTTCGAAAATAAGCTTCGCAAGTGCTCTACACATTCCTGCTGGATTCTTGTGCTGGAAGATATTCCTGCCAAAAGTAACCCCTATCGAGCCAGCTACCATTGCTCCGTATGTCATCTCCAAAATCTCTTCATCAGTTTTAGATTTAGGTCCACCAGCAATAACGATAGGAACTGGACATCCCTTTATCACTCGCTTAAACGAATCGGGGTCACCGGTATAAACAGTCTTGACAATATCGGCACCAGCCTCTGCACCTACTCTAGCAGTATGAGCAACAACCTCTGGGTCATGAGGGTTCTTGATATTCTCACCCCTAGGATACATCATAGCTATGAAGGGCATATACCATT
>JAZFZF010000118.1:0-3562 GCA_036443875.1 Nitrososphaerales archaeon | reverse complement strand
ATGTTTTGACTGTATTTTGCAACCACGGCTGTCCTCTTTCATAATCGGCAACATATGGACTGAATGAATAGTACCAAATGTTAAATACGCTCATAAAACTTGAACCAGCTGAGGTTGACATGATATGTTGATCTCTGAAGTTTCTAAGAAATTGTACTTGTGGTGCAAGCTCACTGCCGAATGCAGCTGTTGCAATCAAGCACCTTCCTCCAGGGGGAGCAGAGGGATCATCTTTAGCAGGCTCAGAGGGATCATCTTTAGCAGGCTCAGGCTGTGGAGACGTATGATGTATTGGTTTGATTGTTGTTTTCGTCGAAGCGGTTTGACCAATATCGTCTTCTATGGTGAACGTAATAGTATACGTCCAGTCAGTCGTATCAAAGGCATGTCTCACTCTACTTCCTGTTTCATCAACCTTGCCGTCAGATTCGAAATCCCATTTATAGATTTTTATTTTTGACGGATCTGGATTGGATGCAGAAGCATCAAACTCTACTTCTTCACCAGGAGTGCAAGACTGTCCAAACGCCAATGGTATAGTCATAAACGAGAAGAGAGATTTTGTGCACCGCTGTCCTGCTTGCTGAGCTTGAGCATCAGTTTGTGAAATGTAAGAAGGACTTGTTGCAAAACCGAAACCCCCAATCTGTAGGACGAGGATAGATACAACAATTACAGCACATACAGGTCTATAGCCCAACTAAATTTCAGTCCGTAATGATATACTTAAGCTTGATCGAGAACTAAGAGAATTTCAGATTATTCTGTGATTTTTATAGGAAATACGAACGTTAGATATAGATTTCCAAACTACTTCATACCGGGAATATGTTACAACATGGATATTCCGCGTGGATCTTCCATTTTCAAGCTGAGTTCAAATCTTCAAAAACCAGCTATGTGTGATCCCTTGCTCATGAACGCTGGTTTCTCGTTGTACATAAAGGCTTACTCATTTGATAGCCTTCGCAGATTCTTGAGCTTTCTTTCTCTGATATGAGTACGCTACTGAATATCCTATAGATGTAAGTGTCTACTTTCTCTAACTATTATTCATATAATACATTCAATTGTCTGTTAAGTTATTGTCTAAAAAGACATCCAAAAGCAAAACAAAAAAGAAAACGAAGAGTAAAAGATGATTAATGCTCTCTTCAATAAAGTACATCTCCATAATTTTTATTTTATTTTCCTCCATAGCATTGACTAAATAGAAGTAATAGTCGGAATTGATTTTGAATTCAGTAGGCGGACCCGCCGGGTTCAGGACGAGTAAGCGAGCATTGGTACTAATTTGCTTTGTTCTGATATTAATTGGCATGGGTTAGGGCCTGGGATGAGGAAGAATAAAGCAGTAAGTATAGCAATGGCGTTTAGTATCAAGAATGTTCGTATTAATGCTAGTACAGACAGCAAACAAAAGCTCAGTCTTCATAGAGTATGTTCGATAAGGAGCGATCTGTAACAGATTCTTCAATTGATACCAATATTGGTTGCTACTGTACCCTGTTGGAATCCCTTACCATGAGACAAATCAATATCAGTAGCAAAGGACTTTCTATTTCATGAATTTTCGTTGAATCTATTTATGGAACACAGTGACAGAAAATCATCATCCTTTCCGTCTAGCAAATATGTGATCTTTCGACCTGTGGTATTACTCATCGTAATTCCTTGGTCACCCATAGCCACAGCGGCAAAAATGTTATCACCAATTTTGCCTATCATGGGAAGCCAGTCTTTGGCTTTGGCCCAAGCGAAGCCCCATACTCTGCCTATTTCAAATCCTCCCGGGTAGAACTTGCGTATCGCTTCTTTCTGCCCATCTATTTTGTAAAGCTCCATTATATTCCTACCATCATGAGGATAGAACAGTTGGTAATCATCCTCCATGGTCCAAATGAAGGTCTCTCGGGGCCAAGTCTTTTTCAGTTGATCATCGCTTAAAGCCGTGCTGGCAGTAATAATACTTGTTTCCCTATCAAAATACTTGTCAAAACCAAGTAATGGATAAAGATTTGTTGCTAGTAGAATCTTGTTACAACTTATCTTTGCTGCAGGCGTCGTGACTAGAAGCTCATTGTTAGTTTGTTCATGCTTTGTATACGGCGTCTGTTCGAAAAGCTTGATGTCGAAATGTTCTGCAAGTGACGCACAAAAGTGTGCAGAATGTATCTGGAAGCATTCCGGAAAATAAAGGCCTTTGAGAAACTTTTTTCCTGTATAATAGTTCATTATGTCATCTCCGGAAAGCATCTCTGTCCTAATTCCAATTCCATTCAAATTTTCCCTCTCCTTTTCCAAATATTCATTTTCCTTCTCTGTCTGAGAAACCATAATGCCTCCGGGTTTCCTGAATCCTACTTCAAGTTCAAGTTTATTTTTCACTACCAGCTCTTCAACAACTTTCATAGTCTGGCTACTTTCCTTCCATAAAACCTCCGCCTTCTCCTTTCCAAAGAGGTCTATTGCATCTAGGAAATTGGTACCAGAACCATAGTAAAGGATCGCAGAACTTGCTCCACTTGCACAAGAACCTACCTCATCCTGCTCTATCACAATAACTTCATAGCCAGCCTGCTGTAGATGATATGCTGACGAAACCCCAACCATCCCCCCTCCTACTATTACGACATCTGCCTTTACATCATTCTCAAGCTTAGGAAACCTCTTCTTTTGCGGAAACAAAAGGTTAGATTGCATAGAAGTGATTATGTAAATTCTTGCACATAATAAAGTTTAATTCTTTGTATTACATTACGCATGGCGTTTTAGGGGTGAATATATGTCTGACGAAAATTATGACAGGACCATAATTGAAGTAGCAGAATATGATCCTTACATCGTGAGGGCTTGAAAAGCTTCAAGAACTCCAAAGGAGAGAACATCGTAAATATTCCCGTAATGGCGCTCTGCCGTTGTGGCAAGTCATCAAGCAAACCATTCTGCGATGGTAGCCACACTCAGATGGGCTTCAAAGGTGAGAAGCTGTCGGGAAGTATTGAGGATAAGTTGAATCTTGACAAAGAGCATAGGGATAATCATTCGAAAGAATGGACCTTTTAGTGTCGTTGGTGGACCAGAGCTCAAGGATACTGATGGAAATAATCCAGAATCACACGAGCATTATTCACTCTGTCGATGTGGTAGATCAAAGAATAAGCCCTTCTGCGATGGTACACACTACAGGATCAAATTCAAGGACGAGAAGAACTGAAATTAATAGATGCTCTAAACTGACGGGTAAAGAAAATGCCTTTCTACAAGGTTGAAGATTTGCTAAACCAGAAAGTAAGGTTAATAATGAATTAGAATAAAATTTGAGTATGAAGAAGAATCATTCAGCTTCATAGTCGATGATGAAGATATGAAACCAAGCCAAATGAAAGTAGCGTTAGGAATAGGAGTGGTACTGATACTAGGAGTATTGATCCTCTTCGCATTCATGCAACAATCCCCGGAAAATGAAAAAATTACAGTCAGCTCGAAAGAATTTACTGAGCAACTCATCCTCGGCAACATTATGAAGGTACTACTCGAAGAAAATGGCTTTACAGTTGAT
>JAZFZF010000117.1:0-2373 GCA_036443875.1 Nitrososphaerales archaeon | reverse complement strand
TAATAAAATTCAGTTTGCAGACCCATGAGATCGCGTAATGTAACGTTCTTACCAACCACTATTCCCTCTATTTGATAAAATTCAGCTAAATGCTTGTACGTTAACTTTTCATTTCTAAAGACCCTCCCGACAGAAAATACCCTAGCCTCGTCAGGATTGTTGTCTGCAAGGTAACGAATAGTTACAGGCGTTGTATGCGTTCTTAATACAAGCTTACGTGCGTCGTTGATATTCCATTCATAGCCCCAACTTCTTTTGTGAATCCTTGAAACATTGTTTATCGTTTTTTTATCTGCAACATTGCTAGCCTGCAGTTTTGCAACATAAAATGTGTCCTGCATATCTCTGGCAGGGTGATCATTTGGCGTGAATAGCGCATCGAAGTTCCAGAAACTACTCTGTACCAATGGACCTTCTATCTCCCTAAACCCCAAACCAATGAAGACTTCCCTCACTTCATCAATGATATCCTGTAGTGGATGCTTCTTACCAGCAAATATGATCGGTGCTGGTGCAGTTACATCAATTGCTCTCTCGGTCTCTGGTTGTTTCTTTACCTCTTCAATTAATGCTAGGCCCTTTTGTGAAAGTTGGACCTCTATTAACTTATTTTCCTTTTCACGTATGTAATCTGGTCGCCTTCTTAAAAATTGGTAAGCTAAGAGTTCCTCACTACTGAGATTCTCATAAGGAACTTCACCACCGGCAAGTTTTGATAATAGTTTTTCATCAGGACTCTGCTGTATATTCTCTGATATTTCAATTTCAGTGGTCCCTGATAAAACGCGGGTACCTATCCATTTCTTCGTCATTGCGTTAGCAAAACCGGCATTGAACTCACTTGCGTCAAGACCAGATATCTCTTTAGCATTTTGGATGGAAATATTGGTGTTGGATTTTAGCATATTAACGAGCCGTCTTTCAGGTAGCCCCTTGGCTACTGCATTAGAACCCTCATCTCCTAGGGATAGAGATTTTGTGATTTTTTCACTAATCTCGACTAGATTTTTGTACTTTAACCATTCTATACCTCTCCTGACTTGATCTATGTTAAGAGCTGATTGCAGAGTGAGAGCATCAAGTCCAAGTTTGTCATTATCAAGTGTTTTTATCAATTTACGCTCGATCTCATGTAACGTTTTGACATCGAAAGTCATCTAATCAACCATCAGAAAAAGACTTTTTAAACGTTGAGATGAAGAAAGCATAGATGCCAGATCAAGATGGCTTCAAAGTTACTCCATGGACTGTAGAAGGGGAAATTGATTATAACAAATTAGTGCAACAGTTTGGCACGCAGACGATCGATGATGAATTACTGGAAAGGATAAAGAAGCATACAAGTGATCTGCATTCATTTCTTAAACTGAAATACTTCTTCAGCCACCGCGATCTTAACTGGGTACTAGATATGTACGAAAAGGGAGAGAAGTTCTATCTCTATACTGGTCGTGGTCCTTCAGGTTCCATACATCTGGGTCATATAATGCCTTGGATATTCACGAAATACATGCAGGATCAATTTGATGCAAAACTGTTATTCCAATTGACTGACGATGAGAAGTTCCTTTATCATGATAGCAGGAGTATGCATGAAGTAAACAATTATGCATATGAAAATATGCTTGATATAATCGCAATAGGTTTTGATCCCAAGAAGACAAAGATACTCATCGATACAGAGCATATAAAACATCTATATCCGATTGCTCTTGAAATAGCAAAACTTATTACGTTCTCAACTGTGAAGGCAGTTTTTGGATTTCAGAATTCGACCAACATAGGCATGATCTCGTTCCCAGCAATTCAGGCAGCTCCATGTTTCCTCCCATCGAAAATAGAAGGAAAACCTACACCTTGTTTGATACCCGCTGCAATAGATCAGGATCCCTATTGGAGGGTTACTAGGGATATAGCGGAAAAGATGGGCCAATATAAACCTGCGCAGATACACTCGAAGTTTCTACCTGGACTAGGTAAAGATGGAAAGATGTCTTCATCACAACCGGAAACAGCTATTTTCACAACAGATGAGCCAGAGCTGATCGAGAAGAAGATATCGAACTCCTTTACTGGGGGACAACCAACGGTTGAGATGCAGAGAAGGTTGGGAGCGAATCCAGACATATGTCCGGTATTCTGGTATCTGCGTTATATGTTTGAGAGTGAAAAAGGCTCAGATGAACGTTCTATCAAATGTAAAAGTGGAGGTTTGCTCTGTTATGAATGCAAGCATGATCTTATCGGTGCGGTAAAACCATACATGACTGAGTTCCAGAAGAGGAGAGAAAAGGCAAAAGATAAAGTAAACGAATTCCTATTTGAATGACGTGAGCAAATTACCTTCGATGTCTATTTCACCATTTCTTATGC
>JAZFZF010000116.1:0-2776 GCA_036443875.1 Nitrososphaerales archaeon | reverse complement strand
CACAGCATTGAGCATGCATCTACATATAATACTCGTATTGCTACCCACATGTTTCATCTATAAATATATCTACGATAAGTATGGATTGAACAATGCTTATTCTTCTCATTTTGCAACAAATATATTCTTAGATTTAATATTGGTTACATACACATAACCATTCTAACTATTTTGTGGCTTTTCTATAAAATAGGGTGAACATTCCTCCAAGTCCCAAATTAATTGAAGATAGTAACAGTATAAACAGATTACCACCATACATGTAACTGATGCCAATACCCCATCCGCCCACAACGAAGAACATTATAGCAATACGTTTGGCCTTGGACCTTGTAGGTTTCATCTAGGATCAGTTGAATTGATAATATAAAACCATTTACACTTTCTAGCAAAGATTAAATTGGAAACATCGTGACGACAGTCCTATGCAAATCGTAGCCATTGGAAGCAGAGTTTTTATAACAAGCTTTCAATTAGCAGGAGTACAGGGTCTAACGGTTGATTCTCCTTCAAAGGCACTTACAGAAATAAAGAAACTTAGTAGGAGTGAGGACATTGGTTTAGTGTTATTAAGTGATGATATTTCAAAAGATATTCATAGAGAACTAACTGACCTTAGGGCAAAGACTGCTGTGCCCTTGATCTTTGAGTTACCAGCTCCTGGTAGCAAAAAGGAGGAGGTGAACTATAGGGCTTTGTTAAAGCAAATTCTCGGTGTCTGAGCAAGTGGTGAAGAATTTTGTCAAATATTGGCAAATAGAACGTTTTCCAAGATTTTGCCAATCCTACGAAAATTAATGGGAAGTTAGGCTATGCTACGCTAAATCAGCAAAATACCGGCTCCACTGAATATTGCACTATAATCGTATATGTTAAGAACTGAAGGTTCACTATTGGTGAAATCTAGAAATTAACTAAGAATTATCAAATCTATTTATGATATCATTCCTACAAAATTAGTTTTTCATACATTATTTATAGCGGAATGGCGAAAGCCAAGAACGTGAAAGCAGTATTTGTGAAAGGAAAGAATAAGGTCATAGTTGATGATATTCCTGCACCAAGTATTGCTGATGGGGATATTCTTGTCAAAATGAAGGCTTGTGGATTATGTGGTTCTGATCTCGAAAAAGTGTACGGACACTATGGCATGGTATCACAAAGGCTGGGTCATGAACCGGCTGGAGAGATAGAAACCCTTGGTAAAAATGTGAAAAATTTCAGTGTCGGAGATAGGGTATTCGTGCATCATCACGTTCCATGCTATTCATGTCACTATTGCGACCATGAGGATTACACAATGTGCCCATACTACCAGAAAAGCAATCTTGACCCTTGTGGGTTAGCAGAGACATTTCTTGTTCCAGAATGGAATGTAGATAGGGGAGGCATCATAATACTTCCGGACAGAGTTTCCTTCGAAGAAGCTGCAATGATTGAACCTTTAGCATGCTGTATACGCGCAATCAACAAAGCCAACATCACTGATATTGATGATGTTGGTGTAATAGGTGTAGGACCAGTGGGAATAATGCATGTTCTACTCGCCAGAGCGTATGGTGTTAAAAAAGTTTTTGCATTGGATATTAACGATTTTAGGCTAGAATTTGCTAAAAGGATTGGTGCTGATCTGGCAGTCAATATGAAGAAGGAAGGCCTATCTAGAATAAAGGATGCAACAGATGGAAGAGGTGTCGATATAGTCATTGTTGCCACTGGAAATACCAAAGCAATCCTGCATTCGTTAGAACTTACCAGAAGTGGGGGTAAAGTAGTATTGTTTGGAGTTCCTCCGAAGGGTTCAAACATTCAATTAGATCTTAATTACATATTTTCGAACGAAATAGAATTAATACCAAGTCTGGCTGCTTCCGAAAAAGAGACCAACTACGCACTGGAACTGATCAAGACGAAGCGGGTTGACATCAAATCCATAATAACACACAGGTTCAGTTTGGAAAGAGCAAGCGATGCAATCAGATGTGCCTATGAAGCAAAAGATACTATGAAGGTAGTTGTAACTGCGTAGTAAAATTTAACTATGGCAAATCTCTCCTAAAAATTATAAGGTAGTTAAAATGGACTGGGGAATGAAAAATCGCATGTCAAGCATATTCAAGCCAAATGATGGTCGTACAGTGATGCTAGCTGTAGATCATGGTTACTTTTTAGGACCAACAGAAAAACTTGAAATTCCAAGGAAGACTATTGAGCCACTTATTCCCTATGCTGATTCACTGATGCTTACAAGAGGTATATTGCGTACATCGGTTAATCCCAACAGTGACGTACCGATAGTTCTAAGGGTATCTGGTGGTGCTAGTATTATCAGCAAGGATTTATCTAATGAAGGGATCACAACTTCAGTAGAAGATGCTGTTAGAGTTAATGTTTCGGCTATAACCCTATCGATATTCGTAGGTTCAGAACATGAACATCAGTCACTAGTCAACCTGGCAAAGCTTGTTGATGAGGGCGAGAGATACGGTATTCCAGTTTTAGCTGTTACGGCAGTTGGTAAAGAGATGTCCAGAGACGCTAGATACTTAGGATTAGCCTGCAGAATTGCAGCTGAGGTGGGGGCCAAGATGGTAAAGACTTACTACTGCGAAAACTTTGAGAAGGTTGTAGGATCATGCCCGGTGCCGGTAATAATAGCTGGTGGAAAGAAAACGAGTGAGCTTGACGCGTTGCAATTAACATACAACGCGATACAACATGGCGCTGCGGGTGTCGATATGGGAAGGAATATCTGGCAGTCAGATCATCCAGTTGC
>JAZFZF010000115.1:0-6447 GCA_036443875.1 Nitrososphaerales archaeon | reverse complement strand
GCAAGGGACGTATTGATTTAAAGGCAAAATCAATGATTGAACAAAATAATGAAACGGATAGTGAGGACAAAAAGAAAACTCTAAAGGCCGTTGTGGTTTTTGTAATTGGTAACATAGGAATATTTCTCGATGCAGCCCTTCATACATTCTCTTGAAGAGGTTTCTTTGGATATTGGTATTTCTATTCCCATTCTTGCCATAATAATCAATACCATTGCTCCCGAAATACCTGAAAAGATATCTATAATGATGCTTGCAAGAAAGGAAGCTGCTGGCACTTCAATTCCTATTGTGAATGTATTGGACTCTAAAATTTTGAATATCACCTTGCTGTTCGCCGTTGCAGTATTTGTATCCATGATTTATCATGGTTTTACTACAAAGATACCTGTCACAGACATCCTGTGGTATGAGATGATCCTTGTTAGGGCAATCACGATTGCAGCACTAATACCCATGCTTAAACTAACTAAATATGAAAACAGGTATTCTGATACTTGCTTTATATATAGTAGGTATAACAGTACGGTTTTTCTTGTCTCAGTTATCGGAATTTACTTGTTTGTTTATAATGATATTCATCAACCTTATATTGATCTTATATCCAAATATTAACACGAGCGAAGATATTCAACACAAATATTTAGTAGAAATAAAGATGGGAGAGAAAAGCATCAAACTAACAGATCAGTCTAAGGAAGAGTTGAAGGCAGTTGGCATGATGGACGGGAAGGGCAAGCTTAAATTGAAGGGTGTAAGTTCAAAGATGCTCAAGCGCATGAAGGCGGAATTTGTTGCCTGTCCGGTACTAAAACAGGAGGTTGGTTTTGTACAGTGTTATGTGTGTAAAAACTTCATGAGCAGAATAAAGGGACAGGTATATTGCAAGGGCGATCCCCTGTAGTTGACGTGAAGCTTTGACTAAGGAGATCGGAATCACTGTTAAGAAGGGGGAAGACTATAGTGAATGGTACGTACAAGTTGTTCTAAAGGCAAGTCTTGTTGACTATGCGTCTGTGAAAGGCTTCATAATTTTACGACCGTATGGATATTCCATATGGGAGTCTATCAAGGATACTGCAGATAGAATGTTCAAGGAAACCGGCCATCAAAATGCATTCCTACCAGTACTGATTCCCGAAGGTCTTCTAGTTAAGGAGGCTAAACATTTTGAAGGTTTCAGGCCTGAAGTCTTTTGGGTAACTCATTCTGGTAATGATGAACTGTCTGAGCGACTGGCACTAAGACCTACATCAGAAACACTGGCTTATGAAGCATTTTCAAATTGGATACGTAGCTATAGAGATCTGCCTTTAAAACTGAACTTCTGGAACACAGCTTTGCGTGCTGATATCAAGGGAACGAAGCCTTTGATACGCACTTCTGAATTTTTGTGGCAAGAGGGGCATACAGTTCATGCTACGCAGGAAGAAGCAAACAAAGAGGTAATGGTGATACTCGAAATTTATAGGGATATAATTGAAAATTACCTTGCTATTCCTGTTATACTTGGGCGTAAGAGTGACAAGGAAAAGTTTGTTGGTGCGCTTTACACCACTACTTTAGAGGCATTGATGGCAGATGGTAAGGTACTACAGATGGGCACTTCACACAATTTGGGTCAGAATTTCTCAAAGCCTTTTGACATAAAGTATCTAGGCACTGATGCCAAAGAGCATTATGCATGGCAGACTTCATGGGGAATATCATGGCGTTTGATAGGCGCGTTAATAATGGTGCATGGGGATGATAAGGGTTTAGTACTACCCCCTAAAGTTGCTCCGATCCAAGTCGTAATTGTGCCAATATTTTATGATGAGAAAGGTAAATCCGTAATTCTTGAGAAAGCAAAACAGATCAAAGATTTGTTACCAGATTTTAGGGTGTACCTTGACGATAGGAAGGAGTTTACACCGGGATACAAATTTAACGATTGGGAGATGAAAGGGGTTTCATTACGGCTAGAGATTGGTCCAAAGGATCTGGAGGCGAACTCGATAATGTTCGTTAGGCGCGATACAGGTGAAAAAATAAGTGTTGATAGCAATCAGGTAAAAAACAAAGTGAAAATAATCCTACAACAAATACAGGAGGATTTGTATAGAAAGGCGAAGGAACTACTTGATAACAATCTCTATAGTGTAGATGACTACAGCGTGTTCAAGGAAATGATCGACAATGGTGGATTTGTAAAAGCATCATGGTGTGGCAATATAGAATGTGAGGAGAAGATTAAAGGGGAAACAGGATCTGATATTAGAGTAATACCTTTCGATCAGGATACGCTTTCTGCTTGTATCTACTGCAGAAAAGAAGGTAAATATACAGTATTTTTTGCAAGAGGTTACTAATATAGTAACCCAATTTCGAAGATCATGAGTGACGATTTCATTTTTAGGTGGACCGTGGCCTAATTCATTTTAACAGATAGTTTATGCTGTTTGATTGATTCGCATTTTGATCTGGATCTGAATCAGAGCAATAGGATGGAATCTGAGAGTACTGAACAGGATACTATGTGCAAATATACCATGGGCAAAGCATACTACCGCATCATCTGGTGAATTAGATCCAGTTTAAATACCCTAATTGAGAAAATATTTGTATGGAATGCGCAGTATATGATACATATGTAGAAAAGAAGGATGGAGAAACAATGCACTTTGATGTAATTGTTGAGAAGAATACATCACAAGAAAAGGCTGTTGAGTACGGTGCTAAATATCTAGCGTCTACAGGACAGGAAGGGCAACGAATAACTACCAATGAATGCCAGTTTTGTCACATACAGGAGGCACCTCCGATTGTAGACAAGGATATCAAGGAAAAGGGCTACCACATCCAGAAAATGGAAGGATGTCCATAAACCTTTCTTTTTTGATTATCACTTCTAGATTATCAATTAATATACCTGACCAGAAATTACCTGCTGGTTACCACCTACTGCGCAATCCGTAATAGTGTTTCTGATAGCTTTTAGGTTGTCCGGCGAATCGACTTCTGTTGTTCCTTCCATAACTATTATTCCTTCTTCTTGGACGGCTGATGATCTCTATTCCAAGCTCTTCGTTCAGTCGCTTTATTGGTGCTTCAGTACGCGCGAGTATTCTGTTGAAAGATTCCAGATCAAAGTCGGACACAAGTGTAAAAGCCAATCCTGATCCACCTGCCCTAGCAGTCCTGCCAATTCTATGGAAGTACATCAGAGGGTCGTTGGGCACATCGTAATTGATCACATGCCCCACCTGTGGCACATCAATCCCTCTTGCAGCTAAATCTGTAGCAATGAGTATGTCGTCCAGACCCTTTCTGAATCTATACATAACATTGTCCCGCTTGCTCTGTGGCAGATCTCCATGTATACCGCTTGCTTTGTAGCCTTTTTGCTGCAAATCTCTAACCAACTTTCCTGTTCTTATTTTTGTTGCGCAGAATATTATCGTCTGAGTTTTCTTTCTTGACAATTGGTTACAGAGATGTTCAAGTTTATCTTTTCCGTCAACTATCAAATAAGATTGCTCAATGGTATCTAAGCTCATCTCATCGTTGTCAACAAGCAATTTTTCGGGGTTGTTCATGTATTTGTCAGACACCCTCAATATCTCGCTTGGCATGGTAGCTGAAAACAAGCTGACCTGTCTAGCTTTAGGAAGACGACCAAGTATGAACTGGATATCCTCAACAAATCCCATATCTAACATCTTATCCGCTTCATCCAGAACAACAAATTTTACATTATCCAATGAAATCGAACCACGCTTAATATGATCGATCAAACGACCAGGTGTCGCTACGACAATGTTTGCTCCACGCTTCAACGCTTGGAACTGAACGTTTATGCTCTGTCCGCCATAAATCGTCACTATACTCATTGGTATGTATTTTGCAAACCTCTTGAACTCGTTCGTTACCTGTAAAGCAAGCTCCCTTGTCGGTGTTACGATCAGTGCTTGAATAGGAACGTTTGGATCAATTTTTTGCAGTATAGGTAAGGAAAATGCTGCTGTCTTGCCAGTACCCGTATGGGCCTGACCGATAACGTCCTTTCCCTTTAGCATAAGGGGTATCGCTTGTGCTTGTATAGGAAATGTTTCTTTAAATCCTATTTCATCAACTACTTTCAATAACTCACTTCTTAGTCCTAGCTCGTTGAAATTCTTCAATATTTTTCATCTTTTACACAAGCTTGGGAAGAAAAAAGCAATAATTTCACCGCCTTGCTCATCTCTACCATTCGTCTTGTATAAACTTGCTATCGCGGTGTTGTTTATAAGCCTTTGCCAAAATCCTAATCACACAGCTTTGAGCATGGACAATGTTGAAACAATAGACAAAAATTCCTGTGTCATTACAATACATTCCATTTTTTATGACATTTCCAACAAAGAGAGTATTAAAGAATAACGTGAAAGGGCATTCTTTCATTTATTGATTTGTTCGCAAGACCAAATCTTCCCTACCACTTCCAATACAGCATGATTTGCTCTAATTCATGTATGACCCCGTGTTTGGCATTTTAAGAATTAACTGGAGTAAGTATATCGGAAAACGGTTCTCCTGGACTGTAGAAGATAATAAGGATACTAATAGTAAAAGCTAGACATTCGTTCTTCTCGATATAAATTTGTTGTCAGCAATTAGGAACCGCCATTGCTTGTCCAATGCTAACCTTATACCTATTCTGGATGTAGCAACTATGGAAGAACTTTCTATCTTCGTACCATGTAAAATGTATAATTTACCCCTTTTCGTAACATCAACCCCATTTTGTTTTTTGGTCACGTTTAACGCTTTTGTAAGTTTGCCAGGTCCATTTGATAAATTGTAAAGATCGTTCATTTTTCGAAATTTCTGCATCTTTTTTATTCCCTTAATCGGTTCTATAGCTCTTATTAAAACAGCACCTGCAGGAACTTTGTCTTCCTTTGCCACTATGTTTAGACAGTAATGATTTCCATACGTGAAGTAGACGTAGGCACGACCAACCTCTCCAAACATAACACTGTTTCTTTCGGTTTGGCCTCTATAGGAATGACTTGCAGGATCGTCAACTGATCTGTAGGCCTCACTCTCAACTATAATTCCAGATAAGATCTTTTCATAGATCACCCTAACCAATATTTTTCCCAACAGATCCTTGGCAACTTCGATTGTGTTCCTACAGCAGAATTCTCTCGTAATTATTTTCATAAATACTCCTCCAATGAGACCCTCTTTGATTCAAGTTTCTTCAAAGTATCACCCAAATTAGCTATATCCTTCTTGAAAACTGATTTTAATTGTGGGTTATATATTACGGCTGCCGGATGTACTGTTAAAAAGTAAAATCTATTTTCATATTGTATTAGCTTCCCCCGCTTCGATATTATAGAACCGCCTTTAAGCAACGCTTCATGTGCGGTTCTTCCTAAAACACAGATAATTTTTGGATTGATCAACTTGATCTGCCTTTCAAGGTATGACCTGCACGAATTTCTTTCTTGATCTGTCGGCACTCTATTATTTGGCGGTCTGCATTTCACCACGTTTGTAATGAAAACCTCTACCCGTGAAAGCCCTGCTTCTTCCAATGCTTCTGTCAATATTTTACCGGCAGCACCAACAAATGGTCTTCCCTGCTCGTCTTCTTTTCTTCCAGGTGCTTCGCCTATGAACATAAGGTTTGACAAACGTTTGCCCTCACCCGGCACAGCATTTGTTCTACCTTCACACAATTTACATAAGGTACATTTCCTAACTTCATCCGCTATTATCTCGAGTCTGTCTACCATTCCATTATAGGAAACTATTCATTAATTATAAGCATACTAATTAAAGATCTGGAACGTCTATGAAAGCTTCTATACAGGCAAATCTTTTACTTATAATTACGGCTGGATGCTCTTTACAGTTGCAATGCTTCTAACATATGGTCCGCCATTGCCCATTCTCATTGTCTGTATGGGATCTCCCTTGCCGCAGTTCAAAATAGGTCTGATTTCAAACTCCTTGCTACATGCATCAATTGATCTGAAGAACTCTGGGGCTGTACCCATCACTATGATATCTCGCAACAAATCTTTAACTTCACCATCTTTAATTTCATATGCATATTGACAGGAAATGCTCCAGTTGTAGCGCATCATATCTATAGATGGAACCTTCATATTGCAAATGAAATATCCATCTTTGACGTCTTTGATGAGTTCATTGTGGTTCCAGTCCCCAGCATTGATATAGGTACATGACATCCGTATCAAAGGCATGAACTCGTAGCCTGTCGCCCGCATGCCAGAATTTGGTTCTGTATTGAACTTTGCTGCAGTTTCTCTGCTGTGAATATGATCGTGTAATATACCATTCTTTATCAATAATTTGTCCTTGGATCTTACACCTTCATCATCATATTTGTAGTGACCCATACTTTGTTCTATAGTTGGATTATCAGAAACTATAAGCACATCAGAG
>JAZFZF010000114.1:0-13266 GCA_036443875.1 Nitrososphaerales archaeon | reverse complement strand
TGAGCTGTCTTAACACACTCGATACATATGGATGCCACAGAAGCAGCAAACGTTGCTGCCTCGCTTGCTACCTCTGCAGCCAGATGTGCCTGATGAGAAATGTCTGGATGCTTTTTTGATAATTTAGTCAATATAGATGCTGATTCCGCAGAATCTTTGGCAGCATTTATTGATAGGTTTATTGCCTTCGCTAATTGGGACATTTTGTTAGAATTGACAGGTTTTGGTAGAGACCCCATTAAATCTTCGATGTCAGATTCTATGTCTGCTATCGATTGTGACATTGCTATATTTCAGCTCATCAAACTTAAAAATGTTAATGGAAAGCATCTATGCAACTTTACAGAATTTCTTTAACAGTTCTATTGGTTAAAGTCAGTAACACTGATCCCTTTCGTGCTATCAGTTACATGCCATGTGGCACCTTCTGTGTCCTTTCCAATCCTAGCTCTGTACTTCAGAAGTGCAAGGTGGGCTATCGCTAGCCCAATCATACCCTGTGGATCTCTAAATGCTTCCTTCATGGCTTCTTTGAAGATTAAAGCTTGTGGTAGTTTTATGTCAAATCTTTTGATATACTCCTCTATCTGTTCATGTCCCTTCACGGCTCTTACCACCTGCGATCCAAAATCAAGCATTGTATTCGCTGGTTTGAACCATACAACAGCATCATCACAATAATCTACTTTGTGTTCCAATTCCAAAACTCTGCACTGAAGGTAGAGATCTATTGCTATTACATCAGGCACTTTTACCATCTTTGCAACATCTGCACGAATGGACAATCCCCTGCCCATTACTGTATACTGTGATATTCCCAGCTTCCTAATACGCCTCAACCATAATGCATTGAACGATGAGGCTTTTGCTACAATACCCTTCTGTGTCAGCGGTAGGGGGTTTGAGGCACATAAAGTAACATCATCTTCTATGCCTGATGCTAGCAAAAACGTAGTATTTTTGCCAGGTATGACATCGGCATCGTAAAGCACTATACCATCGCCTTTGGCATTGCCAAATATCTCATTCCAGGCACTGGCAGCCCCTCTTCTTTTGTTGTGATGTATCAGTGTTATATTGAGTTTAGACTTTCTTGCAAAATCATTTACTATATCTGGAGTAGCATCTGTTGAATCATCAGAGATTATTATTTCACGTATTGTATGTTTACTATCTGTAACTTACATCTCCAGCACTTCAAGCAGATTCCTTATGCTGATCTCTTCGTTGTATGACGGTATGCCTATCGTGATCTGCATAAATTTCAAAAAACTGAAGAGGAATTTAACCTTGACTCTTAGAGTTGGATGCTGAATAGGTTTGTACTTATTATAGAACCCTGTCTTACAGTCTTCACCTTTGAAATTTCAAGGTTATGAGCCCAAATTGTTACAAGTATGGAGCCATTTGGAATTCCTTCGGGTCTGTCAATAATTCTAATATCAGACATTAAAACACCATACTCCGCAAGTTTGTTCTTACTCTTCTGCACCAGCTCTTCAGGATAGCCAGTATTGTAAAGGTATACACTGCCCTCATACTCGAGCTTTTCAGCCATCAGCTGTATATTGAAATCACCAGAAGAAAAATGTTTCATTTTATGCTAGATAATTATTTATTGCTCTGTAAGGGAGCACCTTTGTCCCGTGGTAGCTCAGCCTGGTAGAAGTTCTATATTGCCAAAAGCTTCCGGCTGTAGTGGTTGGCTTTTAGCTGACTGTCATCAGCCTACACAGGCTAACAGATACCGGACCGTCGCAGGTTCAATTCCTGCCCACGGGACTCACATCATACACTTGCAATATCTAAAATGTTGTAAACCATATATCAGATAAGGTTCTTCACTCTACGCTGAGTCTGCTTGAGGATGAGATGAATAAGCATTCAAGTTAATAAAGAAAAGATAATTAACTTACTTATGCTGCCTGAGCCCAGCATCTAAAGCATTCTGACAAAAAGGAAAAAGAGGGGGTTAAACTTACTTCTTCTGCACGAATGTCGTCATTCTTTTTTCTCTGTCTGGATGCGTAAAGCACAAAGACCAGCCGAATATCTCTAGTTTAAGTCCAGTATTTATATCAGAATCAATTCCACGATTCAACAACGTCTTCGATACTCTGACTGCTATACTGCTATTCTTGCTTATCTGCCTTGCAATATTCATAACTTCATCCATGAGTTGCGGTAGTTCAACTACTTTATTCAGAAGGCCCATCTGGAATGCTTCATCCGCACTTATTTTCCTGCCAGTATAGATCAGATCCTTTGCCATAGCCGGTCCAACGATTCTCATCAATCGCTGAGTACCTCCCCATCCTGGGCATATGCCGATTGTCACTTCTGGTTGACCCATTGCTGCATTCTTTGATGCAATTCTTATGTCGCAGGAGAGTGCAAGTTCGCATCCACCACCCAATGCATAGCCATTGACAGCAGCTATGACTGGCTTTCTTAGGTTCTCTATTTTGTTTAGTGTTGCATGACCAGTCAACGCGTATTCTTCTGCTTCCAACGGAGAGATCTTGCTCATGTATTCAATATCCGCACCAGCTGAAAATGCCTTCTCGCCAGCACCAGTCACTATTACAACTTTTATACCGTCGTCCATGTCCAGCTGATCCATCACACTACCCATTTCCTTTATTACGTCGATATTCATTGCATTGAGCTTCTCTGGCCTGTTTATCCTAACTATTGCAATCTCTTCTTTCTTCTCAACTTGTATGTATTGCTGCGATCCCATGCAAGCCTTTCAGAGTTGGATCAACTTAAATCTATTGCAATATATCATAATCATCCTTTAAGATAATTGGTTACTTTATGTTGCCCTTGATACGTGCCCATCTTACAAGTGCACTTGCACTTGCAACCCAAGGCACTATTTCATGATATACTGGGATATTCTTTTCTTCTATTGCCCTTGACATCTTCGCCGTAAACGGCCCGCCAATACATCCAACCAACATCGTTTTCTTACCCTGCTTCTGGAACTCTGCCAAAACATCAACTATACTTTCTTCCAGCGGATCATCTTGGAACACGAACCAGAGCATGATTATGTCAACGTTTGGATCCTCCATAAACTTCTGTATGGCAAAGTGATAATCAGCAGCGACAGCAGAGCCGGTCACATCCATTGGGTTACCCATTGGAAATGTTGGTGGATAATGTTCCTTCATCTCCTTTAGAGTCTTCTCTTCTAGATTTGAAATCTCGAGTCCGTAATTCTCGAACTGGTCAATCGCAGCGAT
The DNA here is from genome assembly GCA_036443875.1 of Nitrososphaerales archaeon. Taxonomy (GTDB): domain Archaea; phylum Thermoproteota; class Nitrososphaeria; order Nitrososphaerales; family UBA213; genus JAZFZF01. The sequence continues at coordinate 10,015 of JAZFZF010000114.1, read as the reverse complement.
CATAGGTCCTGCTCCATTGGAAACCAAAGCTACCCTATTCCCCTTGGGAACTGGTTGCCACGCAAGTGCTTTAACGACACCGGCAAGTTCAGAATAGCTATCAACAGATATAATACCAGCCTGATCGAAAGCACCCTTTACGACAGTATATGTTCCTCCTAGTGAACCAGTATGGGAAGCGGCCTGTTTTGCACCCCTAGCGGTCCTCCCGGTCTTCAGAACTACTATGGGTTTTCCCTTTTCCTTCATAACCTGCTTAGCGGTATTAGCGAACTTTCTGCCATCACCAAGACCTTCAACGTATAATCCAATCACCTTGGTAGTTGGATCCTGTGCCAGATACCAAATCATGTCTGCTTCGTCAACATCGGATCTATTTCCATAGCTAATCATCTTACTCATTCCAAAGGTCTCCGCCGTCTCCATGAAACTGATACCGATAGTACCACTCTGAGTAAGGAACGCTATTGGTCCCATGGGAGGCCTTAACATTCTGCTATGGCCTTGGAAGGCAGCGTCAAGCCTGTTCTCGCCATTGAACATCCCTATGCAGTTAGGTCCTATCACACGTATCTGGTACTTTTCAGCAAGATCCTTGATCTTCCTCTCGGCCTCTGCCCTCTCACCACCAAGCTCCTCCCCACCCCCAGATATGACCAGAACATTATGGATTCCCAGTTTTGCACATGTCTCCATTATATCAGGAGTTTGTAAAACATCAACACATACAACAGCAAGGTCTACGGGTTTCTTTATATCTTCAAGTGATTTGTAGCATTTTCTGTCCATTATTTCATCTCTTTTAGGATTAATGGGATATACTTCACCCTTGAACTCGTGGTTAACGAGGCTATCAAGTACAGAATAACCTACCTTGCCTGGCGTAGCCGATGCGCCTACTAGCGCTACAGACTTTGGATAGAAGAACTTCTCCATGAAGTTTGAGTTAGCTTCTGCTGTAGAGATGGGATTCTCCAACGGTTTCTCTCTTAACAGGATCTTTGCATCAACAACTCTGTAATCATCAGGATACACTACTATTGGATTAAAGTCAACGCTTTCATAATATGCTGCCATCTCTGTTCCTAGTTTACCAATATTTACAAGGGCGTCTGCAAGCATATCCAAATTGATAGGTTCAGAACCCCTGAAACCCTCTAGGATCTTCTTCCCCTGCAGGTTGTTAAGCATGGATTTAGCATCGTCTTTCGTTATTGGAAGCATCCTGAAAGATACGTCTCTGAAGATTTCTGTAAAGATGCCTCCCAGACCTGTCATTATTACAGGACCGAATTGATCATCATACTGCAACCCAACTATCAATTCTATACCAGGAGGAACCATCTTCTCTAGAAGAACGCCCTTGACATTGTGCTTGCTAGAGAGCCTGCTATACATATCATTGAATACCTCTCTCGCTTCCTGTTCAGATGAAACACCGACCTTCACACCACCAACGTCTGTCTTGTGCAAAATCTCAGGTGAGACTATCTTCATGACCAACGGAAAGCCAATCTTTCTTGCCTGAGCAACTGCTTCATCGGCGGAATTAACTAGGGCGTAATCAGGAACCATTACACCGTACTCGGTAAGGATCTCCTTTGCCTGCTCTTCCGTTATGACTTTGTCCTTACTCGATATCGGTCCCTTGAATATCTGTTCTACAGCTTCCATATACTGCCTCTTTTATTAAACCAAAACCTTGTTTTTATAAAGTTTATGTTTAAATCGGGGTATGGTGCATTAGACTTACTTTACGCCTTCCATTGATTTTTTATACATATTTAATCAAACTGATCCGCTCGTATGATTTTATTTTAGTATCCCCTGAAGTTTCGATACATAATGTTTGTATATTCATTTAAAGCGTTTATGTTAGAAGAAAGCCCAGCAACCATATCATCCACACTTATTTAATTACGCACAGATTCCAATTCTGATTTGTACTCCTCTATCCAGTTCATTATCATGTCCTCCGAAACTTCCAGACGGAACTGTATTCCTACTGCATTTCCTACTCTAAATGCCTGTACGGGATAAAGTTTCGACTTGCTTAATATAACAGCACCCTTCGGCAAATCATACGTATCACCATGCCACTGGAAAACGATGATGTCCTTTTTCAAACCATTGAATATATCGTTCATACCATCATCCGTTAGTTCAACAGAGTACCAGCCTATCTCCTTCCTTGAACCTTTGTATACTCTACCGCCCGCTGCCTTTGCAAGCAATTGCGAGCCCAAGCAAATTCCAAGTGTTGGTATATCCTTTGCCATAGCATGTTTGATGAGCTTCTCTTCATGCCTCAAGTACTGATGGTCCTCATAAACACTTGCAGGCCCACCAAGGATCACCATTGCGTTATAACCATCTATAGCATGAGGCAGATCATCACCATCCACAGGAATTAGTCTATTGATTTCATAACCGTCATTTTCAAACATTGATTGTAAAGTTCCTAAATGTTCACAGCGAGCATTGTGTATAACCAGTAAGCGCTTCATTGGAATTCACTTAATAGTAGGTTTTAATAAATATGATAGGAAAATATTGCTGAATTAATAACATATGTTTCGAACTGTTTATACCAAATTATGGTGTCAGCGGGTAAACGTTCGAAGTATATCTATCCAGTAACTTTCTATGAAAAGACTGTCAACAACAACGAAAATAATGAGATGCTTAAGGGAATGATAATGTACAAAAGGATAAGATCGCTTGTGGGTTGAACCTAGATTTTTGTCAATAGTATATTGGGTTTATGGCAGGAAGGAAAGTTGGAACAGATTGAGTGAAGGTTGTAGAATAGAAGTAAAAAGAAGATGTGTTGGTAGGAGAGTAAAACTCGATTAATTCATACCTTGTCATCTTAAAATAGAATTATTCGAAGGCTACCCTGCAATAACTAGTCAGTGCACCAGAACGAAGCTCAAACCTGCTGCAGGGGCATCGGCAGAATTTGTTGCGGGATGCCTGGTATCAACATTCCCATTGCGAACACAACTATGAAACTTGCCGCAATGAATACTATCATTGCAAGCGCTGCTATTCCTGTCGCAGCTAACCATCCGGTCTTAAAACTGGTTTTATAAACCCAGAGCCATACTATGAGAGCAAGTATGATTGCAGGTAAAGTTGCTATTCCACCTACAATAGAGCCAAGTATTATTGTAGATACTGTTACTACCCCAATATATGCCAAAGGACCTAGAATCGTAACCCCCATTGCTTGCGTAAACTTTGCCCTACCACTTGTGACTGCCCTCGCTGCAAGGTAAACTGGTACAGATACTATGATCCATAGCCCTAGGAGTGTTGGTATTATCGCTATTATTGGATCTATGTTTATGCTGACCACACCTTTTTGATAAAATCTGTAACTAATAACCATTAACCTCTAAACCCATTTCATGAAAAAGTCGCAATCGTTTAAATTCTGCCAAAGAGAAGTAATGATGTCGATGGTACGTATAGATCAGGATGAAGTGCAGCATGTGCAGAAATTCGTGAATATGCTGAATGAAGAATCGAATAATGGTGCAGTTGTGGTCGTTGAGGGGAAGCGAGACGTTAATGCTTTGGCATCCATAGGTTTCAATGGTAGTATTGTTACCCTCAACAACTTCAGGGGTATAAACAGGTTGGTAGAGAATCTAGAAAGGGAAAGCAAGGTAATACTCATGCTTGACATGGATCGCAAGGGCAAGTACCTAACGCATAAGATCCTCACGCTCTTGCAATACAAGGGAAAGAATGTTGACACCTTCTATAAGAGGATCTTATCACAGATAACGAAGGGTAAGGTTAGACATATAGAAGAGATCATGGTGTATTCAAATTATATTTCAGATGTGATGCATATATACAAGGGTCGCTTTGTTGCCTGGATATAATCATGTAATGTGATTATCAAGTAAACAGAGCAGTGTTATATGGATGGACGAAGTATTAGAACTATGAACAATTATGATGTTGCGATAATTGGTGCTGGTATAGTTGGATTATGCGTTGCTAATGAGCTCTCCAAGTATAAGTTAAATGTGATTTGTATCGAAAAGGAACCACAGGTAGCTATGGGTGCCAGTGGTAATAATTCTGGCGTGATACATTCCGGTATAAACCTTAAACCTGGTAGTATGAAGGCAAAATTTTGTGTTGAAGGAAGTAGAATCATGTATCAATTGTGCGAGAGACTTGATGTTCCATGCAAGAAAGTTGGAACAGTTGTTGTTGCATTGAATGAAGAAGAAGTGAAAGTTATTGAGGAACTAAAGAGGCGTGCGGATCTGAATGGCGTGGAGGGTGTAAGGCTACTTGTTAAGGATGAGATAAAACAGATCGAACCCCACATAATAGCGGAAGAGGGACTTTTTTCTCCGACTGGAGGGATAATGATGCCAATAGTATTGTGTCAGAAGCTTGCCAACAACACATTGAAAAATGGTATAAGGGTATCCCTCAACACAAAAGTTTCTGGAATAGAAAAAGGGATGCAATTTAAACTAAAAACTAATCTCGATGATCTATTTGCAACTGTTGTGATAAATTCTGCAGGGCTTTATTCGGATGAAATCGCAGCAATGGTTGGTTTTAACAAATTTACCATACAGCCATGGCTTGGCGAGTACTATGTTGTAGACAAGGCTAAAGGTCACCTTGTCAATTCAATGGTATATCCAGCTCCAGAATTTGGGGGTGCGGGATTGGGTATACATTTAACAAAATCATTAGAAGGTCACATACTTGTAGGCCCAAATGCGACGCCGATGAAGACTAAGAAAGATAAGTTCAAATCTCCTGCAGATGATTTCTATTATGCAATAGCAAGGTTTCTGCCAGACATTGATATTGATGATCTAATGTATGGATATTCGGGCATTAGAGCTAAGATTGTAGGTTCAGAATCTGTGCTTGATGGTGACTTTGCAATAGAAGAATATCCAAGTCATTTCATACATCTTATGGGTATGGAATCGCCCGGACTGACAGCATCTCCTGCTATAGCGGAACATGTTGTAGGTATTATTGGTAAACGTATAGGTTTGAAACCAAAGTAATTGGCCTAGGAGTTGATTGATATCAGGTACGTGTCTGTAAATACTAGGACTACGGCAAGGATTTGGTCGTTATAGCACTCTTTAACAGTTCCTCGTAAACAAAGCCAGGTTTTATGTATGATACGGTAACGGCTATCGCAAGTATGAACATGGGTTGTATGGCGGAAATCCCACATACCAGCGAGACTAACTGCAGTGAAACTGCCGCCTAGTGAAACAAGTTTGCGGTCAGAAATAACAATGCAATTACAACACTATATCCAACTAGTTTATTGTTAAATTTTATGGTCATAAAATCATTCCTTACCCTAGGACCGATAAGGAACAACAATCGTATAACAATCATACCTGCAGTGAGCCGGAAGATGAAACTCCAGAAGTTCGTGAAGTCGAAGAGGTATTTTGCTAACACATTTTCTATAGCGATGTCCACGTTCAATACTGTCATCATCAACAACGCTGGAGAATAGTGTCTCCTTTCCAATTTTCTTAAAGGATATCATGAATGTGCTTGCTACTAACAATAATATGCCTCCGTAATTGGCAGGGGTCAAACCTTCATTTAGAAAGATGAACGCCATGGGTGCTATGAACAATGGATAGGTGTATTGTAATGTAACAACCCTAGAAACCTCCTCCACGTGGATTGACTTCATGAAAAGCAAGTAATCTATACCCATACCTGTCCCTATAGCAAAACTTGCAAGTGATGGTAAAAGTACAAGTCGATCGTGAAGAATACAGGTATCACTGCTAAATTAATGGGATAAAATATCGCTACAAAAATTGCAAGGATCAACGGTCTCTATCCTGTGTGAGATCAGGTGCTTCTCAATAAGATCAGGTGTTGAAAACACTACTGCAGAAAGTAGGGCAAGGAAGAACCACTCTAGCGCCATTCGTCATTCAATCAATTCCGTATCTATTTATTCTGTAATGTGATTGAACTCAAAGCACTTATATCTAGGCTTAATCCTCTAAAACACGACTTAATTAAGGAGGTTTAAGTTTGCCTAATGCAGGAATTGTAAAGTATCTTGTTAAAATGAAGTTTGACGTCGATGGAACGGTAGAGAAAGCCGACATAATCGGAGCGATATTCGGACAGACGGAAGGACTGTTGGGGCCAGAAATGAACCTAAATGAGCTGCAAAAGGTCTCCAAGGTCGGAAGGATTGAAGTGAATGTGGAGAACAAAGTTGACAAGACGCTCGGAGAGGCGGTAATACCCATGAGTACCGATATATCTACAGCTGCTTTGATAGCTGCTGCGATAGAGAGTATTGACAAGGTAGGGCCGTTTCAGGCTAAGTTCATACTGGTGGGTATTGAGGACATACGGGAAATTAAGAAGAAGGTCATAGTGAATAGAGCGAAGAAGATAGTGCAGCAATGGGCTACGAAAACGATGAGCGAAAGCGAGGAAATGCTGAAGGATGTCTATGGTGCGACGAAGCCAGCAAAGTTAACCACGTTTGGAAGGGAACAACTTGCGTGTGGCTCTGGCATCAATGAGTCTGATTGGATCATACTCGTTGAAGGTAGGGCTGATGTAATTAACTTGTTAAGAGCTGGCTTTGACAATACTATTGCAATCGAAGGAGCTAGAATTGCAGAACCGGTAATGGAACTATGCAGGGAGAAGCGCCGTGTGATTGCGTTGCTGGATGGAGACAGAGCAGGCGATCTCATCCTTAAAGAGTTGGAAGGCGCGGTAAAGATAGATACTGTCTTAAGAGCACCGGCAAGTAGAGAAGTTGAAGATCTTACCCCACAAGAGATAGTTGATATACTGAAAGATGCTGTACAGATAGAACGGGCTAAAATTACTGTAAAACCGATGGAGGGTGAGAATGATAAGTTTACTGGCAAGATCAGGCCTATATTCACGGAAATAAACGAAACGCTGGAAGCTGTAGCATTGGATAATTCAATGAACCAGTTGTTCAAGGTGCCAGTTAGTGAACTTGTGCAGAAACTGCAGGATGGAGGAGATACAAAGTATCTTGTGTTAGATGGAATAATAACACAGAGACTGGTTGACGCTGCATCGAAGGCTGGAGTTCAATACGTGGTTGGACACAGAATTAGTGATCTGAAGAAAGTATACGACTTGACGCTAAGGACATTTGATGAACTCCATATGAATTAAGCTCGACCATGTCCGATATAAAGATGCAACACATATTTACGCTGCTTGAGTTGCTGGTCAGGGGAGCCAGACATAACTACATAGAGATAACTACCAAAGGACTCGGCGCAACTATCAATAGATCACAGCAGGCGGTATCTAAACACCTGCTTGATCTGGAAAATGATGAATATGTGCATAGAGTAAGGAAGGGACAGGGATTCCGTGTGAAGGTCACAGAGAAAGGATACGAACAGATGTCTAGACTTTTAATCGCACTAAAGGCTGCGCTGGATTCAACTCCTAATTATCTGGAATTCAATGGTATAGCCATCTCTGGAATGGGCGAAGGCGCGTATTATATGTCACAGGCAGGATACAAAAAGCAATTTATGAAAAAACTTGGCTTCGTGCCATATCCGGGAACATTAAACATAAAACTTTCCGAGCATGTGTATGTTAATGCGAAGAGGGAACTTGATAAGTATCCCGCGACCTTCATCGACGGTTTCAATGATAGCAAAAGAACATATGGTTGGGTCAAGTGCTATCCGGCAAGCATAAACAACAAGGTTGATGGGGCATTGCTTATACTCGAAAGAACGCATCATGATGATAGTGTTATCGAAGTAATTGCGCCAATCAAAATAAAAGATTCTGTAAATATAAACGATGGTGATAAGGTAAACGTAACAGTGAAAATTGCAAGGGGAAGGAACAACAGTTAGATGTTATAAAGTGACTGGCCAAGATTTTTCTTGATTGACGAGCTCTTAAGATCAGGGAGTGGCGACTGTAGTCTAACTACCTGCAGATCAAGTCCCCTCTTCTCACACTCTTGAGTAATTTGCTTCTCCTGATGGACCTGATCGTATCCTAAAGCTATAAGATTCGGTCTAACCAGTTCTACCGTTTTATATATGTCTCCCTCATGACCCAGTATTGCTATATCAACAAACTTGAGAGAAGATACTAGCTCCTTCCTTAACTCTTCGTCATGTATTGGTGAAGTGCCTTTGCTCTTCAAAGCAGTGACATTTCTAGCAATAACTACTACCAGAACGTCTCCTAATGCCCTTGCTGCCTTGAGAGTATGAATGTGCCCAGGGTGTATGATGTCAAAGACACCTCCTGCAAATACCACTCTCAGTGCATCCCTACCAATATCTGTAATACTGATTGTATCCTTCTCTACCATTCCAAGAGCAACAAGTTCATCTATCTGTTTGTTAAATACATCATTAGCTATGGAGATTCGTTCCTTAACGCTCTCAAATACATTTCTATCGTCAAGGGTACGTACATATATGGATGATAGGAGGATTTTTTTTAATACGTCCAATCTGATGACCTAACCAAACATAATAATAAAAGCCTAACCTACTAAAGATATTATTATTGTGCCTATTTTATAAGACTCATCCGGGTATTTCTCAAAAGTGAGGTCCTTCACCTCCTTCGGGAAAGCCGTGTTTAACTGCAACTTCGTTAAACAGCCTTTCTATTTGAATATATCTTATTGACGATTCATAAAGATAGCTAGTACAAATGCTATCATTGTGAGCAGCTGTCTGTCTTGGATAGACAGACAAACAAGTAATTGGAAGGGATGTCTCAAAATGGTGATGAAAGAGACCTTAGACCATGAATTGGTAAATAACACTACGAATTTGCTATCAATACTTTCGAAGAAGGACGCCATGTCGATTTTCTTGCTTGCAAAGTCCGGTTTGAAGGCTGAAAGTGACACACCACCAAGGATAGGACTTACAAGAAAACAGTACTACACTAGGTTAAAGCAGCTTGTTGACATAGGTCTTATCTATAAATCTGGCGATGTTTATGTCCACACAACTCTAGGAACTTTTGTGCATCAGAAGCATCTAATGGGATTGTTGGAACATCTAAGGAATGCGAAGCAGATGAAGATGGTCGATACGTTAAAGAGGACAAGAAACTTTTCTGAAGATGAGATCGCAAAATTTATCGGCAAGTTAACGGCAGGTTGTCATACAACTAGCGCATCACCAACAAGGTTTGTTACTACATTAGAGGATATGGTGTCAGATGTAATTGAACAGATACAGCACAGCAGGAGTGAGATATTACTTGCATCAAGATTCCAGAACGACCTAATCATTGATAATATACTTCATAAGTCCAATTCTGGTGTTAGCATTAGAATGATAGTTGACACGAACATCATACGAAATTCAATAAATAACGTGAGACAAAAGTTACTAGCAAAAGATAAACAATCTATGGAGCATTTTGTTGCCAGAGACCGTCTATATCCACAACGTGTCATGGCTAATAGAAAGCTTAGGGATGTGCCTTTTTGCATTCTTGTAGTTGATGGGAAAAGCGTAGGACTCGAGATTGTTGACAGATTCGATAGTGATAAATTCAAATACGCACTCTTCGTCGAAGACAAATTATTTGCTGAGGAGATGAGAAAGGTATTTGAGAGTTGGTGGGCAGGTGCTCATCAAGATAACATCCAAAAACTGTTTGAAGAAATGTTAACCTGATTAGATATTTAATATCTTTAAAGCAATCCGGTTTCAGAATGTTGGTTTGTATTCATCCCATAAACCTCGAAACCTTTCTGAAGTATTTAACCGATCGATTAGAGTTCACAAGCTAGATTTCAATTACAGATTTCAAACACTATAACATTAAATAACATGCAAAGGATTTTAAGGTTGAAATGATGTGGAGACCACTACTCTAAAGACAAGATCTGGCGTTGAGGGCTTTGATGAAATTCTTCTAGGGGGTTTTCCAAAGGGCCGTTCATACACAATATGTGGACCTCCTGGTA
>JAZFZF010000113.1:0-6757 GCA_036443875.1 Nitrososphaerales archaeon | reverse complement strand
ATCTAAAATCTGCTTAACAACAGTCTCTAAATCTACCCCATGATCAGCTTCCAGGTAGTTGTTGAATTTGGTCAGATAATATCGATATACACCCTCTGTCTTCTTGTTGTTATTACCCATCATGGATAGGTAGGTCTCAACACTCTTTTGCTCTGTAATTGCTGCCACGCCTTTATATACTAAGGCTGACTATATGAACCTTATTACTATAATAAGTGTTAACTAACTCAAAGTTGGATCACTAGTCCATCACAGTGTAGTAAAGTCTCCTGTTGTTCTTGCCCTTGTTCTCGGTCTTTAGGAGTTTTATCTCTCCGATTTCTCCAGAATTCTTAAGATGAGGTCCCCCATCTGCTTGAATGTCCAAGCCAACGATCTCTACAATTCTTAGCACTTCCACATCGGGAGGCATGGCTCCGGCAAGTTTTACTATTGCAGGGATCTTTAGTGCTTCCACTCTTTTCATGAAGTAAGTTTTGACAGGTAGGTTCTTCTTCACAAATTCGTTTGCTTTTCTACAAAACTCTTCAACCAGTTCTCTGTTAAACTCCTGAAGGTTAAAGTCCACCCTGGACCTATCTGACTCTATCTGATTCCCTGTTATAAGGGCACCCTCATCTCTATGGATTATAGCGCTAAGCATATGGGCTGCTGTATGCATCATCATTATTCTGTATCGCCTCTCCCAATCTAATTTTCCATGAACTATTGTATCACGATCAAAGTTTGGATCTGCTTCCAAAACATGGATTATGGATTCACTATCTCCCTTTACTGTGTCTACAACTTTTAATCCGTTTATTTCTCCAGTATCTCCTACCAAACCTCCTCCCCTTGGATTGAATGCAGTTTGGTCCAGAACAGTTTTGTTGCCATCAATAGCCAATACTTTGGCATCAAACTCCTTATTGTAAGCATCATCCCAGTAAAGCTTCTTGGTCATAATTTCATCATGAATCTATCAGTTAAGTAGGAAAAATGCGTTTCCATTAAACGTTCCTGCAGTTATGATACTATAAAATCCAAGTCAAACAAAATTTAAGGAGCTTATACGCAGTATCTATGGAATGCACCAAAGAAATCTGATATTGATTTTGGTCGTCGCATCTATAGCAATAACAGCAGTGTCTCTAATGTTTGGTGTATTCTTCTTGTTCTTCTTCTTACCTCTAATATTTCCGCTTGCACTTAGGCGCAAGTTTGGTCTTAAGAAAAACACCTATAGAAGACCGTATCCTCCAGATGAAAATCCCCTGAGATTCGATGAGGACGAAGACTAGAAAAAATGGAATTAGGATGCAGTGCTGGAAAATCTGATACTAGCCCTTGCACTTTCCTCTTGAACCATGAGTTCTAGCAATATAATACAAATCGCAAGTGTTTACAGTATAACTATAGAAACGTCAGATTCTGTTATCTGAACAATACATAAATTGCTTGGCAAAACTTGGTGGGAATAATAATCGAATGTGATAACCTTAGTCGCAGTAGACATAGAAAATATTATTTTGACTTAGCATCGGTAAATGATTCTAGTACGCTAGCATTCTAGTAGGAGTGCTCTCCATTCGCATGCAAATTACGGGCTTTCTTTCCGCAACAAACTATCTTATGTTTCTTACAGACCTCGGGAACTGGACTATGCGTGAAGTAAGATCGCAAACTGGTATCTCAAATGGAGAAAAGGATTGGAGGCTTCGTCACTTGGAAGATATGATCTGTACCGGGCTGGAATGGTATTACAATAGTGAAATTCTAAGAACTGTCGCTCATAAACGAACAATCTATGATGGTGCTTTGTCATGCTATACATCATGGTAGTGTACCTCTCCTCTTGCGCTGCTAATGAGCTGAAGTGGACGTGTAACAGCAACAAGACATTCCAATTCAGGAATCTAAATCTTATAACGCTCTAACTAAGGTCAAGATCTCAATTCAGGAATCTATTCATTACTTGGCGGCATGCATTAAAGTATATGTTCCATTAGTCTATGATAGAGATCCATGAGTGGTACCAACATATATCCCAGATATGTATCTTCAATACAGAAGGGTTATGGATTATCACTTACTGATGATTTCTATTCTAAAAAGAGTTGAGTGAACCAGCAACCCCTGTCTACAGAGAAGTTTCTGTTATTGTATAAAATGAGGATACGTTTGCTACTCCCCCGTCAAGGAAGTATATACTATGTCTAGCACAAGAAACTAGTTCTGTCTTACCTTCCTATACAGTGGTATGACAATCGAACTACAAACGGTAAAAATGGATGAAGGTTTGATGGTTTCGTCAGACAGCACCACAAACAGACTTTCAGAAGTATGCAAGCTGATTAAGGTGATATCGAGCATCGACGCACTACTAATATTATCCATGGCAAAAGATGGTATTGAAGCTGATACCTCAACGCATTCAAGGATTGACTTGACAAGGAAGCAGTACTATACCAGATTAATGCAGTTGAAGAATGCAGGTTTGATCAAGAAGGAAGGTAAATTCTACTACCAAACAACTATGGGTTCGTTCATACAAGAAAACTGTATAGATACTATCATACATGCTATTAGAAATAGCAAGAAGATGACAATGATAGATGTACTGAAAAGTAATGGCCACTTCTCGAAAGAAGATCTATTGCAGATAGAGAGTTCTGTATGCAGAATACCCATTGGTGGAACTTATTGACCGTTCCCCAATCTTCTATTGGGATCATAAAGAAGAAAGGATTTGCAGGAATACCATTCAATGAAATGTTACAGCATGTCAAACTTTTGCTGATACTTAAGGGAGGCTGTTCAAAAGGAGAAATAAAGAACCAATTCAGAAACCTCAAAGGTCATTTAGTTGAAGCGTTTCTTTCTGAAGGTATAAAGCGAGGCATTATCGAAGTGGATATGGGTGGTACTTACACGCTGCGGAATGTGAATACATCGATATAGATGAAGGTAATGTTATGCTGTCATAGATTTCGATACGACTATTATTGACATTGTGACTGAATTTAAGAATCTCAAATCATTAAACATACCAACAAAACCATGTCAGAATGAGAATATTATTTCATCGTAACAAACGGAACATTTTGTGAGTAACAATCAAACTTTAGCATTAAAATTTTAGCAGGATTAATATCAACACAAAGCTTATAATTTCTAATCTTGTATTTGTTTTTTTTACTCATACATGAGTCATATATCTGAAGAAGTTATCGAGTCATACATGAAATTGCTGAGTAAGGTTGACAGGAACCTTACGTGTAATTCAAGTTTCTCTTCGAGTAATGTCTCATCAATTGACACATCAGATAGTGGTACCCACACTGCGCCTAGAATCGTTCTATCGTAAAGGGTATAGACACTAAAAAGGAAAGAGAACTCTCCAACAAGCTGGATAGGGTTCCTTAGATATATCACAATGGAATTCATTTTGTAAGAGCCCTGATTAACTCTTAAAGGTATTGAAGAAATCATGTGATAACCACATTGAGCTTATCACGGGAAGACGCTTTGCTGTGGTATGTGTAGTTGTTCAGTTTATAAGTAATCCATCACCCACATGTGGAGTTAGAGGGGAACTAGGCGAGGATTAATTGCGCCTTATCAGATTGATGAATAACAGTACAACCCATAAAGCCCACATATCATGAAATCGCTAGAAAGACTATCTTTATGTAGGAAGTAATGGCAACAATTTCATGCGATATACGCTTCTGTTTACAAGTTTACTGATGTTTGTTATGGTCACGTATTATATTCCACAAGTTGCTGAAGCACAGACAAGCAATAGGGAAAGATGTAATGCAGAAATATGTAATGTAAAGATAACAAAGGATGGATTTGTGCCAAAAACAATGATAGTGAAAATAGGTACAATTGTAGTCTGGACTAATACAGATGATGGCAGACATACAGTAACTAGCGGTTCACCAGGGGAGATATTTGCGCCACTAAAGTCATTATTGCTGGAGAAGGGTAATACCTATGAATTCACCTTCTATCATGCTGAATTATACGAAGGTAGTTACAAGTACTTTGATCAGGTCACAAGGACCATGCGTGGAGAAATAATTGTAGAGCAAGAGGAAGAAAAGATGGAAGATATACCTGAAACTCACACGATGAAGATAGATTTCGACGATCCAGAATCAGGTGTGAAGAACGTTTCATTGCCCAATGGGAGCATAAAGAGCATGGAGATCGATCCTGACTTTCATAGTTTGACAATGACTTTAGAAAATGTGAAAACTATTGGGAAATTAAAGATCACTTTGGATAGGAACCTGATCGACTCGAAAAACAATGGAAATGACGACCATTTCGTAGTTTTAATTGATGGAGAGGAAGGGTTTTACGATGAGATGTCTTCGACACCTATAGAAAGAACTTTGCAGATAGTCGTACCAAGCAACGCTAAGCATTTAGAAATAGTTGGGACCCAGGTATTACCAGAATTTCCAATTGCCATGCTGGTAATCGCAGGGATATTCACTGCTATGATTACAGCATATAGACTACGAATGAGGTTCTTCCAGACATAGTATTAATTTTGTATAGGATTGTGGGCGATAATTATGCCAGATCTGGAGTTACGATTTTGTGACAATTGTATGAACAAAACAAAACATGAGACCCTCTTCACGCCAGAAATGGCTACGTACAAACGAAAGCGACTCTACAAATGCATAAAATGCGGTAAGGAGGGCTGGAAAGGGGGTCTAAGACCAAGCTCGGAAGCATCATATTAAATCCAAAGCTAAAAATACCATCTTGACCAAAATCTCACATGAGTAAAAAAACAAACAGACTTGTCAATGAAACAAGCCCATACCTTTTGCAACATGCGGAGAATCCAGTTGATTGGTACTCTTGGGGACCAGAAGCACTGGAGAAGGCAAAGAGGGAAGATAAGCCGATCTTTCTCAGCATAGGTTATAGTGCATGTCACTGGTGTCATGTAATGGCTCATGAAGACTTTGAGGACGAAGAAATAGCCGAAGTTATGAATGAAAATTTTGTGAATATAAAGGTGGATAGAGAGGAGCGACCCGATCTTGATGATATTTATCAAAATGTTTGTCAGATGATGACAGGAAATGGCGGTTGGCCTCTTAGCGTTTTCTTGACCCCAGAGCAAAAACCATTTTTTGCTGGAACATACTTCCCTCCCGAAAGTCACTATGGAACTCCGGGTTTTCCATCACTCCTTAGACAGCTATCTGATAAATACAAAAATGACCGTGTAACGATAGAGAGACAAACCAAGATCATAATGGATGAACTTGCTCAAATAACAGAACTTACATTATCCCCTACAGAACTTGAAAAAACACTTTTGGACGAAGCTGCAATAAATCTTCTGCAGAGCAGTGATCCAATCAATGGCGGTTTCGGCTCGGCACCAAAGTTTCCTAATGCATCAAACCTCTCATTTCTGTTACGATACTACGATCTGTCAAAAATAAGCAGATTCAGGGACTTTGTTCTATTTACACTGGATAAGATGGCTGCTGGAGGAATCCATGATCATGCAGGTGGTGGATTCCATAGGTATTCTACAGATAGCAAGTGGTTTGAACCTCACTTCGAGAAGATGCTTTACGACAACGCGTTAATACCCCTAGTATACATAGAGGCCTTTCAGATTACTAGTGACAAAAAATACTTGGATATCGTCAGCCGTACATTGGATTACGTTCTCCGTGAGATGACAGATGTAAAGGGTGGATTTTACACAGCACAGGATGCTGATTCCGAGGGAGTCGAAGGCAAATATTACACGTGGAGGAAGAGGGAGATCATTGAAGCTCTTGGAGACGATGGTGAGATCTTCTGTATGTATTATGGGATAACAGAAGGGGGTAACTTCGAAGGGCGTAATATATTGCATTTGAGTATTACTGCGGAAACACTTGCAAAGAAACTCTCCAGACCTCTAAACGAAATAGAAGGTATACTTTCAGACGGAAGAGAGAAACTTTTGCAGATCAGGGAGAAGCGTATAAAACCTGGTAAGGATGAAAAGATACTAACCAGCTGGAACGGTCTCATGATCAGTGCCTTTGCAAAGGGCTATAGGGTGACAGAAAATGATGCCTATCTAGAGGCTGCAAGAAAAGCTGTAGGGTTTATCGAAACAACACTTACAGATGGCGATGCATTAAAGCGCACATTCAAGGACGATCAGGTAAAGCTCGATGCTTATCTTGACGACTATGCTTTTTATATAAATGGATTGCTTGATCTCTTCGAAGCTGATTCTAGAGCAGAGTATTTGCATAGGGCAATAGCATATACAGATTATATGATCAAGCACTTCTGGGAGGCGAAGCACGGAAACTTTTTCTTTACATCTGATAATCACGAGAAACTCATAGTAAGAACAAAGAGTGTTCATGATCTATCAATTCCATCTGGTAATTCAACGGCGGCGGTTGCTCTCTTACGCCTTCATCACTACACTCAGAACCAAGATTATTACAAGAAAGCGGAAAAAGCGGTGAGTACGAACGCTACCATGGCTGCTGAAAATCCATTTGCTTTCGGACAGCTTCTTAATGCAATATTTATGTATGTTCGAAAGCCTGCGGAAGTTACTCTCATAAAAAACAATTCCGAGGCTAACGATGCGATCAGATGGATCAACATGCAGTTCATTCCTGAAGGTATATTTGCAATAGTCGATGCGGATACCATTGCCGAACTGTATGATATGACATTCTTCAAGGGCAAGCAAATGGTAAAGGATAAACCATTTACT
>JAZFZF010000112.1:0-5080 GCA_036443875.1 Nitrososphaerales archaeon | reverse complement strand
ACAATAAATGAAATAGATACAGTGGGTAACCACGACAAATTCACTCAGCAGTTTGTTATTCATCATCACAACAATCTCTATTTTATCAAATCCTATGTTGAGATGGCTGCCTTCTCTCTTGTCATATACCTTAGAGCAAGTTTCAGGTCAAGAATGAAACCCCATTCTCCACTTTTTTATAAGGGCTATTTCATACTCTGCTAATAAAAGTATGGCAGTAAGCCATCGGGACGGCTTCCTAGCTTCCACGTTATTTTGTGAAAGCAATTCTTGAATCAAATTTCGAAAGATCCACAAGTATGAGGATATGCTAGTTTAACTAAGCATAATCTGTAGTGTATAGATAAAATGACATGCACAACGGTTCAAATTGGTCTTGCCCCACTATTAGTGGGAATATTGATAGAAACGTGATTTTGAACGCTACTATCGCTAATACTATCGTATATACTTCACAAAGTTTTTAGCTCACGTCTACCTACACTATAGTTAGACTCGTTGCATCATAGAGTTTTTTGTTTAACTTAGTTATAGCCGCTTCTAAAGTAGCCTTATCCGTCTCGTTTAGGTTCATTTTTCTGCATTCAGCTATTAGGCTCATCAATTCACTGATAGAGGCATTCTTGGTCTGCTTTTGCTGCCTGATGAGGGAAGCACGATTCTTTCGATTCCCATCTATAGGCTGTGCGCTTTGAACAGACATTTCGATGATTTGCTTAGTTAAAGCATTCATACGCTGTATCTTCTCTTCTATTTTCTTCGCTTGCACTCACCCATACTATCGCTAATACTATCTTATGTACCTACGTATTCACCAAACCTAGTTATCGAACTGATGACGAGAGAAGCAGGAATCCTAAACATCGATATGATATTTAAAGAACCACACAAGCTGAGAAAAGTCGGGAAGAGGTATTACCTGTATATCTCAGGCAAAGCGGGGAAACAAGAATAAGTAGATCGATTATTTCATCTGTAACATCTTTAAAATACTTTCCAAGTAAGGGACAAAAACAGCTTTTAATGCGTGTGACGAAGAAGATTGTGACCTAATTTGTTGTTCAAAACAGATGAGAAAAACTGGATCATAGGATAAACTCTAACTGATAGTTGAAATATTCGACAAAATTGGTAAGTAAGCTTGTCTTGTACCTTGCAGAACAGAAGTAAAAGTTCTCTTCCTCGGTGATCCCATAAATTGGATCGATTATCACGAAATCTAATTTGCTATAAATACTTTCATTCTTTGAGGCCTACAATTCACGTATCGAACTAATCTAAATATTTAGATCAATGATTTCGGCGTCAACAAATTGCATAAGTGTTTTATGTATAAGTATTATTTAAGAAAAACATGCCTTTAGAACCTAAGCTAAGGGAGATGTTAGACCAGTTGATCGATAGTGCAATCGGACACCTGCCAAAGAATTTGAAAATTACTCGTGATGCAAAGGATAGATTGAAGTTCGAGCATGATGCCGAGTTCTTCTTCGGTATGGTTTGGGGCACAGTCTTGGTAGGCTTTCAAGGTTATATGTCGCAGTTTTTCGGTAGGCAACCAACAGATAAAGAATTTAAGGAGCTTGTTGATGTTTTTACTGCACGAGCACAGCAAGTAAAAACTAATATTTCTACTTCCGGCTAAATGAAAAAGTCAAAAGAAACTCCCTGAGTGTATGGAGAAATTAACCAATAGGGACCTTCAGACACTGTATAATAAAATCGTATAAAGAGAATCCAAACACTGACATAGTGGAGGCACTAGTGACCTTGCACGAGAAAAGAAGCGGAGAACTTGGAAATTATTATGAAGACACTAGAATTTGTTCAGTCGTTAAAGTGTGAAGTAAATAATCTCACTTCTTGGAACGACGGCGCGGGTGTCCGACGGCCGTAAGAAACATAATGCTCTTGCCTTCTGCATGGGGTGAGAAAAAATCTGTTACAGGATCATCGTAAAATGTTATACCCGAAGCACCCAAGTTTAATGCGTAGGCTGTAAGGTACAGTTTCCCGCCTGTGATAGCTGCCTCTAATTGTGCAACGCGATAGCCTCGATCATCAAAACGTTCTAATACACTTTTTAAATCAGTTAGAAAGTAAACGTTGACTGAGGCGTCGCCGGCTAAATCCTGACCTAAATCCAGAAAGCGCGCGTCCTCACGAAAATTCCCTTTTTCTAAAAGTTCTAAAGCCCGATTTTCTCGATGCAACACATAGCTACCACTATCTAGTCCTTCAACATCATTGACAATGAGGTACATGTCGTTCAGGTAGCCTCCATTTCCTAAAAAATCAAACGGTATACCATGAGTGGATGCGTCTAGAATTGTGGAAAATTCTTGGAAAGTAATTGAAGTTGGATCAAACTCACGTATCGATCCACGTTTAATTATTACTTTCTCAATTGACTTAGTAGGTTGAACTTGAGTGATAGGTTTTAACTGAACCAATTTTCCTTTTGGTGGAACCTTGACGTAAGATAGCGGGGCCTCACGCCATTTTTTGACTTGGGCACTGCTAGATAGATTTGAAGCAGAGTGAGTAGTAGATACTATAGTATAGTTTATCTGTGATTCTGATAGTGGAAGTGTTTTTAGATTTAGAGGCTCAACTTGCTTGACATCAGTAGGACGCATAGAAGGCGCATAGCCCAAAGGGACCAAGCTCATTGTTGCCTCAAATTCAGTATCAATGTCCAAAAGACGATTCACTTCATCATCAACAAAACCCATAACCAGTTTTGTAGGCAAGTTTAACGCACTTGCTTCTGCTAACGTGTTAGCCAATATTGTTCCATTATCCCAGAAACAATGACGATATGTACGATCATTATACTTCCAACTATTTCGCCAAAACGTACTTGTGAATGCTATAGTAACAGGTGCGTCTATGACAAAAGTTTCCTTGCCCGTGGCATTAGCCAACGTTCCTCGATAGTCACCATCTCTAATGCGATTTAATTTCATGTCAGGAAAGCGAACATCAAAATGATAAACGCCTGCCTTTAAATCAGACAACTCACCACAAATTGCATAAAGATCAATGTGATAGAGAGCGCCGGTACATGCAGCTGCCCTGAATGGATGAAAATGATCTCCGTAATTAATGACTTTGTTAATACCAGCTGAAAAATATAGAACTTGACTTAATTCTTGCAGCGTAGGCACGTGGTCTCGGTCGCGTGATATTTTATTGGACGATATTGCATCAAGGGCAGTAATTTCAGATGTGCTAATTTTGTCGGGAAACAGAATTTGCTCTACCCGCTCATCATCATAAATCTTATAAGGAATTGGCTTCATTCTTGGATCCAGAGCATATGGATATGATCTATGTTCATATGGTGAGTGTTTCGTAAAGTTGTGATATTTCAGTGCCACACTCGTATCATCATTGTTCATTCCAACTCTCCTATACTGAACATGTATCAAAACTAATAACATTTCTTAATGGGAAAGTGTTGTCAAAGCGGGAGTGGCTAGAGTGCTTGAACAAATGTATGCCTTACCATCATATCATCATTCATCTACCTTGTGCAGTAGCCAGTATGAAAAGCAACCAAGAATGATTTGAGCGGTTTCTGACCTTTTTAATGAAGGTTTTATGATTAGATCGCTACAGGATTATGGTCGTCGGAAGCTATAAAATGAAATAACATTAGAAAGAGTTACAAATGAGTCTAACTGAAGCAAGCAAGCTGCAGTTCACCGCTGATTTGAGTATCTGCCGCATCTTGAACGGAATGTGGCAGGTATCTGGAGCTCATGGTCCCATCGACCCTGAAAAGGCCATCCCGAGTATGTTCAACTATCTCGATTCAGGCTTCACTACGTGGGACCTAGCAGACCATTATGGTCCAGCGGAGGACTTTATTGGCGAATTCAGAAGACAGCTAGAGGCTTCACGTGGTGCGCAGGCGCTCTCCAGTCTTCAGGCTTTTACTAAGTGGGTGCCACAAGCGGGACAAATGAGTAGACGCTTCGTTGAAGAGAACATTGCGTTGTCATTACGGCGAATGAATGTTGAAACGCTTGACCTTTTACAATTTCACTGGTGGGACTATCAAGATACGAAATATGTCGACGCGCTTAACCACTTGTCCGAGCTGAGGGATGAGGGTAAGATCAGACATATTGGCCTAACGAACTTTGATACAGAGCACCTGAAGCACATTATTGACCAAGGTATTAGAGTAGTATCAAACCAAGTCCAGTTTTCAATCATCGACAGGAGGCCAGAAGTGCAGATGATTCGGTTTTGTAAAGAGCATAACATCCAGCTTTTTACTTACGGAACTCTTTGCGGAGGCCTAGTGTCCGACAAATATTTGGGGCAGCCTGAGCCTGGGGGTGGCGCATTAAACACCGCCAGCTTAAGGAAGTATAAGCAGATGGCGGATGCATGGGGTGGTTGGGATCTGTTTCAAGAGCTACTCAGAACACTGAAGCAGATCTCAAACAAGCATAGTGTGAGTATCGCCAATGTAGCCGTGCGTTACATCTTGGATAAACCAGCAGTTGCTGGGGTAATTATTGGAGTACGACTGGGCGTCACTGAGCACAGAGCGGATAATGCTCGTGTATTCAATTTCACTTTCACGCTTGATAAGGAGGACCATGATCTGATAGAAACTGTTCTCCACAGATCACGTGATCTTTACCGCCTGATTGGCGACTGTGGGGATGAATATAGGTAACGCAATTTTGTCCTACAAGCGATAGCAGCTGCCCCACCTCTCTTTTGGTAGTGTTTCTCGTGGTATTCCTCTGCTTTGTAGAACTTCGATACTGCCACAAATATTTCCACATATGCAAGCATGTTGATTGTGCCTAGACAGAAAATAAAAAGATTGGGTAAGGGTTATCTAGCCACGCCTCTAGCTTACTGCCACAACAACCCGAAGGCTAAGAGTTCTATCCTCCTTGTCCATAGACATTTCGTTAATTAACAATTCTAGGACTATTGTAATAGCTTGGGTTTAACGAGGAAAAATCTTCAGGTGAAGCTAATCACAAAAATAGGGGTCAGTGGCCGTGTCCACAACCGCAACTGTCAGTGCTACCGTGATCGTCATGAC
>JAZFZF010000111.1:0-3103 GCA_036443875.1 Nitrososphaerales archaeon | reverse complement strand
TCTCCGCCAGTGTGTACCTGAGTCGCAATAGATGTAATAGTTCAGAAACAACATCGCGTCTATAGTCACCTTTTACAGGCTTAAACAGTGTGATAGCAAGGCGTTGTTTCTCACTGCCGTCCAACTTCTGTACTATCAGATAATCCAGAAACCTCTCATCATACGTTCCTCTAATTCCAGAATAATACAAATCTCTCGCAAGATAGTCTAACAGATCTGCACAAATGGTATTTCCAACAATATCTGCCACAATTGGATATTGCAATTCCTGTATTTCTTCCTCGTCCTCTGCAGTAAGAATGTCTCTAATCCGTTTCAAAGTAGAACGATTAATGTAATTTACTATTATCTTCCCGATTTCTGAGTTATCACCCAGAAATATTTTTATCCTTTTTTTGTCCTTCCATTGCGACGGGAATAGCTTTCCTTCATCCTCCAATGTGTGTCCGAATGGGATATGAGCGAGGTCATGCAAAAGAGCACAAAGTCTTGTCAGCAGTGTCACATACTAACCCAACCGATTAGGATGGTCAGAATACTGTCTCACATTCTGATCAATCCTATTTAACATCATTTGTGCAACATGCAGAGTTCCAATTGCATGGTCGAATCTAGTATGTGTTGCGCCATTATACACTAAATATGATGGTCCCAGTTGTTTGATACTCCTTAGACGTTGAAAGCGCCTTGTATCTATTATCGCAATTTCCAGTTCAGTGAGTTTTATGTCTACATGTATAGGGTCTCTTAGTGTTTTATGGATGTTTAGCAGTTGCGAAAGGGACTCTTCGGATAATTTTTCCTTGTTAGTACCAATGACCATTGTCCTAGCCATTAAGAACCAACTCCCATCTAAGGAAAAGAACTTGAAGTTTATGGTGCTCCTGGTATTTTCTGTTCATCTACATTCTAAATTAGTTTTTGTAATTAATAGTACTAGCATGTATCATAAAACTACATACACAATTCATGAGAGAAATGGACTTGGACGAGATAAATAGCTGATATACCGGAACTGCAAAGCATCGAAGCTTTGGCCCATTCTACCAAATCAAATTTTGATTAGTTGATTTAGTTCCTAATCTTTTTCTAGAATGGCCGAAATCGCAATTTTCCGTATTTCATCTTCGATATTATCTAATATAATTATATAGTCCATATACGCTTTGGCTGCCCATTGAAAAGCGCATACTTTACTTCAAGAATATCCATGAATACCCTTATTGTGGTCAAGAAATTCAAATTGACATCTCTTATGCGTGTGGTCGAAGGGCGCGTTGCATTGGGAACAGTTCCTATCGCTCATTGACCATAAGTACAATTGACTTGATACTATACGCATTGTTTGTGAATGTTGTACTAACTATTACACGTATTTCACACCGTAACAACAACTTGTTATCTATGCTTATTTCTTACATAATAAACTATTTTGTAATACAGTATTGCCTAAACAAACTTACTAGTGCGAAACATACGCGTATGATCAAGTATCTATGTAGATGTCATTATCCCTAACTTCAGTAGAGTAAGTCGTAAGTTTTACTCCCTTGAGGTAATCCAGTAACTCCCCTGTCTTTACATTGTAGTGCCAGAAATGCCAAGGACATTCCACAATCTCTCCTGTCAACGTACCAGCTGCGAGAGGACCATCCTGGTGCCTGCATAATGCCTCCGTCGCATAATATTTATCGTTGACATTAAAGACAGCGATCCTCTTACCGTTTACCATAAACTCCTTTGCTTTTCCCGCGGAAACACTCTCTCTCGATCCCACCTTTACCCAAGCCATTTTAGATTGATTTTTATTATAATTGTTTATTAGGGTTTTGATATGCGCAGCAGGATAGCAGATCCCAAACTAGCCAATAAAGGTAGGTTATCTTTTGAATGGGCGAACTCACATATGCAGATACTGACTAGGACAGTTGAAAAGCTAGAAAAAAATAAGCCGTTACATGGCATAAGAGTAGGTTTCTGTTTACATATTACAAAGGAGACATCTGCTCTTGCAATAGGCGCTAAAAAGCTTGGAGCAGATGTGAGCATCTGTGCTGCCAACCCTCTCTCGACCCAAGATGATATAGCAGCGTTCCTTGCATCGAAGGAGATCAATGTTTATGCATGGCTTGGTCAAAATAAGCAAGAGTATTATGATTGTATAAAGAGAGTTATCAAGGACAAACCTGATGTCATCACAGATGATGGATGTGATACCCATGCAGCCTTGCATAGAGAAAAGGAGTTTTCCGGTATTAATCCCATGGGAGGTACTGAAGAAACTACTACTGGTGTCGTAAGGCTGAAGGCATTGGAAAGTGATGGTCTCTTACGCTATCCGGTTATTGCAGTTAATAATGCGTATACAAAGCATCTATTCGACAACCAGTACGGTACGGGTCAGAGCACGATAGATGGCATATTGCGCGCAACTTCCCTATTATTCGCTGGCAAGAACTTCGTTGTTTGTGGTTATGGATGGGTTGGAAGAGGGATAGCCGATAGGGCAAGGGGACTAAACGCAAGGGTGTTTGTCACAGAAGTTGATCCTATAAAGGCACTTGAAGCACATATGGACGGTTTTGCTGTTCTACCAATTAAAGAGGCTGCTAGGATTGGAGATATCTTTGTTACCGCAACTGGACAGACGGATGTTATCAAAAGGGAGAATATAGAAGGCATGAAAGATGGAGCGATACTAGCCAATGCAGGTCACTTTGATGTTGAAGTTGACACGAAGTATCTAAGGAGCAGCAGCAAATCAAAACGCTTAGTGCGAAATAACTTGGAAGAATACACATTGAGGAACGGGAAGAAGGTGTACTTGATAGCTGAGGGGAGGATAGCAAACCTTGTAGCAGCGGAAGGCCATCCACCAGAAGTGATGGCTTTATCATTTTCGAACCAACTATTATCAATTATCTATATCAAAAAAAATCATAGGACAATGGCAAAAGCAGTGCATGATGTGCCACAAGAGATCGATTCGCAGGTAGCAGTCAGATCTCTTGAAGCGATGGGTATTAGTATAGATAAACAGACTAAAGAACATATCAAATACACAAGAAGCTGGAGATAGATAATTTAAAATTCAATTATCATG
>JAZFZF010000110.1:0-3226 GCA_036443875.1 Nitrososphaerales archaeon | reverse complement strand
ATGCAAGATGGTGCTTATCATGGTGTAGTGCCATGATATCCTTCGAAATATGTGGTTCTAGAGCATCGTATTTGTACGGCAGTTCAGGTAATGAGTATTTTTTGACCACATTAGTGGTTCTCATATCATTCAATTTAACCTTTATGCATGAATCTAGTTAGAGTAGCTTTAAAGTAAGTATTTTGCAACTAGACGTAATGACTGGTGTTTACCTAGAGGGTCCAACGGTTTTAGTAATTTTGGTATTGTTTCTAAACTTCATTCCCTGGATGGGGAGCAATGACCGAATCGAAGTTATTATTGAATTTAATTCCATCTATACAGATTTCAATTTGTTATACCTGAGGATTATGGGGTATGATTTTGAAATGATTGATAAATTGTACAATGTGATGCAGGGTGCAGTTATTAGTATAACACCTAATCAACTTGACAGATTAAAAAGTGAAAGTATGGTTTCTAGCATTTATGAAGAAAAATTCCTCAAAACTAATCTGGAGAAGAGTTTGAAATTGATCGGTGCTGATGACATTGCAGTAAGGCAGTCAAATGGCAAAGAACTTACAGGTGAGGGTGTTCGCATTGCGGTCGTAGATACTGGCATAGATTACACACATCCAGATCTTTTTGGCTTTGGAAAGGAGGGTAAAGTAGTTGATGGCTACGATTTTCTCGAGAGAGACGATGAACCTATGGATACCGACGGTCATGGAACACTTGTGGCAGGGATCATAGCTGCAGATGGATACCTAAAAGGCGTAGCTCCAAAGGCAGAACTTATAGCATATAGAATAGCTAGTGGAGGCGACTATGTTTCTACTGTTGATATGATCATGGCTCTTGATCGTGCTGTTGATGACAGAATAGACGTTATGAACATCAGTTTGGGTCTTGACTATGTTAGTGAAGAGATTGATACTGCGATAGAAGAACTAGTTAGTAAAGGAGTTATAGTTGTTACAGCTGCCGGAAACAACGGCCAAACAAAGCCTATAGGCAGTCCTGCATCATCGCCGAGTGCGATAAGTGTAGGCGCCTCGCTAAATAATGTAACTATGAGTGCTGTCTCAACATTGAAGATCAACAATGATGATGATACAAGATATAATGTGGTACCTATGTTAGGCTCTGTTATTACGGACAAACAATTAGTTGGCAAGCTAGTATTTGGTAAGTTTGGCAAAGGAGACGACCTCACTGATATTGACGTGAAGGAAGCTATAGTCTTGGTGGAGAGAGGTGGGCCACTAATTGAGGTTGAAGGAAAACAACAGACAGAAATAATGTACTTTACTGAGAAGGAATCGAATGTAGCAAGCAATGGAGCAGCGGCACTTTTAGTCTATAATACCGTGCCAGGCATTTACTACGGAACCTTGATCAATGACAAAGCTCCTCAAAGTTACAAACCAAGCATACCCGTAGTGTCTATGTCAATGGAAGAGGGTTTGATGCTTAGGAACATGATAGAGGATGGCGATGTTGACGCCGAACTTCGTGTATTTTACAACCCTGACATAGTGGCACCATTCAGTTCTAGAGGTCCTGTCTCACCGTTCTATCTCAAGCCTACTCTAATAGCTCCTGGTGCTTTCATAAATTCAACTAGTATACAGAACTCTTACAACATTACTAGTGGAACAAGCTTTGCTGCCCCACATGTAACTGGTACAATCGCATTACTATTGCAGAAGAACCATGAACTCCAACCAGCCGAAGTTGCTTCAATACTTGCTACCAGTGCAGAGCCTGTAAATGACGCCTATGGATTTCCGTATTCGTTTGATGCTGCTGGTGCTGGGCGGCTCGACGTCGAAGCGGCCCTCAGGGCTAACATGGTTGCTACGCCATACTATGCCATAATTCATCTTTCTCCAGGAAAGCAAGCTTCCAAGGAGATAGAACTGAAATCAATAGACAGCGCCATTGGCGAACTAAAGGTAAGTACAGACTGGGATGGGCCCATACTGCTAGATGCCAATATTGATAGTATCAGTAGCAATACAGCAAATCTCATCATTAACACAGAACTCTCTGAACCTACACATGGTAAATATGAAGGTAGAATTTACGTAGAATCAGACCAAAATAAGATATCCATACCAGTGATGGTTTATGCAGATGAAGTGACCCTGAACGCAACCAATGAAGATGGAAGAATATGGTTATCCATAGATTTGGAAGAAAATTGGACATTTGCGAAGGTGAAGGTAATGAATGCAGAGAACAGGCATGGTTATTCCGTTACGCTTACACCTTCGAGCAACTTGCTGGGTGTGCCAGCTCGAAATGTTGGTGAGCACTGGATAGAGGCAGATGTGATTACTGAGTATGGTGATATCAAGGGATTCTCCGTTTTATATGTCAGTGATGTGACTGCTGATGGTTTATTCTACGATTATCTTAGCGTATCTGGTATACCTCTTAAAGAGGCATTCATGATAGTCTCTTTCCTGGGTATTACAGCTGTTGTTGTATATGCATGGACCAGGAGAAACAACTCGAAGTATTGTGTTACTGAATCTTCTTTTGATCCTTGAAACAATATTATGTTAAGCCTAAGATGTATGTAATAAGACCAGAAACCTATTTATTCAAACACAGTATTTCCTCATGTATTGGTCGACGTAAAAGAGCTGTTGGAGTTAAGAAAACAAGTAAAAGAGCACAAACCTGATTTTGTAAGGCAGGAGAGCTGGAGGTATAAACGTGTAAAACCCAACTGGCGAAAACCGAAAGGAAAAGACAGTAAGATGCGAACGGGGGTAAAAGGTTGGCCAAAACTTGTTAAGATAGGTTATGGAGGGCCAAAAGCATCCCGTTATCTACATCCTTCTGGTTATTACGACAAACTCGTTCACAATGTTAACGAATTAAGTCTTCTGGATCCAGAGAAAGATGCGGCTAGGATTTCGGCTACGGTTGGAAAAAGGAAGAGGAAGGAAATTATAGAAAAAGCAAGGAGTCTAAAGCTGAAGATACTGAATCCGAGGTGATAGTGCATGCCAATAAATCTGAGGGATAAACGCGAACTTGCAGCAAGAACGCTTGGTGTTGGTGTAAACCGAATAAAGATCGAACCGGAGTTTATGGATGACCTCCAAGACGCGATTACTAGGAACGATATCAGAAGTTTGGTTACAGCTCGCAGCCTCTATGTTACTCAGATAAAGGGAACGTCGAGGGGAAGGGCTAGGGTTAGACACATTAGGACCAAAAAACGTGG
>JAZFZF010000109.1:0-4461 GCA_036443875.1 Nitrososphaerales archaeon | reverse complement strand
CAAGGCTCAATGCTAGATGTGCACCGCGTTCGTTTGAAATGAGCTCATGAACCTCGTCGATAACTACCCATTTCAAATTCTTCATTACATTGAGCAGTCGTTCATTTGTCAAAATTATCGCTAGTGTTTCAGGCGTTGTTATGAGAACGTCAGGTGGGTCTATAGTCATTTTCTTCTTTGCACTTGCTGAAGTATCGCCATGTCTGACCTCCACTTTCAAACCTTCGAGCTCGGCATACCTGATTATTCTACGTAGAACATCCCGATTCAATGCTCGCAATGGCGTGATGTAAATTGCACGTATACCAGAATCGTTATCTGATGCAAGCATTTTGAAAATTGGTATAACTGCAGATTCCGTCTTTCCTGAACCTGTCGGAGAGACCAACAACGCATTGATCTGTCTAGATAATACAGGTAAGGCCTTTTTCTGAATGGGTGTTAGCTTGTCATATCCTATTCTTTTGAATCTATCAATAATATCAAGGTCAACGTTCTGCATGCTTTCTTTCCTTTGATCGCTCACGCTCATAGAGCATAATCACGAATAAGGCTACGATGAATATTACAATTGATGCAACTGTAAATAGGCTTGTAATATCTACCATGTACATACACCTGAAAATAACGGAAATAAATGTTTGTCTTGAAGTTTTCCCACCAGCACCCTTTCTGCCAAGCGGTGGTGTTCCGCCTGGTACTTCCTGCAAGCTTGGAACAACTGGCCATTATCGAGGAGTGGTTCAATACGAATATCCCAAATACCAAACGTATTATGATTAGCTAAAAAGGTTGCAGATAGCAAAGAATTTGATAAAGGTAAAGATTCAGAATTCACTATTCGTTCTCAACTGGATTAGGTCTAACAGGAGACATTTCATGTACAATCATATTATCGAGAAATACTCTCAAGGAATTGATTATGCTAAAGAAATTGGCGCAGTAAGAGGAATCGAAGGTGATGTAGCTCAACGGTATTGGAATGCTGTAACAAGCATAGTCGATGACAAGTTTGCATTTGAAACTAGGAGTGGTCAGAAGAAACCGAAGGATGCAATAGATCCTGTTAACGCTTTACTGAATTATGGATATTCTGTTCCGGAGAGTGAAGTTTAGAGGGTTGTTTGTACAAGAACAAAAAGCGTCAGTGGTCAACTATGATTGAGATGAAGATAAGAGAACTCATGATGTATATTGATGGTAGATTAGATTATGTGGATTTCAGTGAACCCAAACCCAACATTCCTGAAGGAAAGTGGTTTTTGAGAATTTGAATCGCAGTGCCGTTGGACATAGAACAAGTTGGGCATAAGGGATGACTTTAATAGTGATTCCAGGTGGGTTTAAACAAATTGCAGTCGATCTTTACTCAGCTCAGAATCATTACAATGATTGATTACCTACGAGCAGTTTGGTTGTTCTACCTTTACGGACAAAAATCCAAACATGCAACACTGATAAAGGAAAATAGAAAATCTATCTTTTTCGTGTCAAAAGCCGCAAGATTTTATACTGTGGGGGCAAGCGGCCTTTTAGTAAACTACGTTGTCTCCATCCTGTTGGCAAGTGACAGCTTGCTAAGCTTTTTCTATTTACATGCCACAGCAATTGGAATAATTTGTTCAATAACTTCCAATTTCTTCCTAAATAAGATCTGGACCTTTGGAGATAGAAATTTCTCCTTTAGCCATACAGCGAGGCAATACTGTTTGTATTGTACTTTTGGTGCTATTGGAGCAGGAGTACAGCTATCGGTACTCTATCTGCTTGTCAATTTTTATGGTTTCGAATATATGATGTCATTGCTTTATGCAGTGGGAATAGCCGCGGTAGGAAATTTCCTTCTTAACAAGAAGTGGACTTTTCAGGAAAGGACATGGGGGTTAAAAAAATATTATGATAGATTAAACTGGAAACTTATCGCGATTATTTGCGTAACATGATTTTATGGTACTGATTTTGGTATACTATATCAAAATATTTGGCAAGTTGTTCTTGTCTATCTATCCAGTACTTGACATAGCCTTCAGTATCTGGATCCAGTGCGCTACTTATCACAATCCATTTGACATACGACCACGGCTCTCTGAATGAACTCTCAAGTGTACTAGGCTCGCTAAGGTCATCGAATGCTCTCAACGCAATTCCACTTGAGAACATTATTTTATGTTCCTCCCCCGAACCAGTTAACATAAGTATACGACCCCCATCATAAATTGATCCCAGAGCTTCACCGGTTTGTATCGAGAAAGGACTTGTCTTTATGAAACCTTCCTTCGCGTCAATAAATGTTACCACACCAAATACCTGCGTAGCAATTGGATGCAAAAATAAAATTCCAATTACACCTGCTATAGCAAAACTTTTTTTCCTAATTCTTGAGGGGAGCCACTTCACCATAACAAATGCTAGATATATGATAAGAGGAGCTAACAGCATCAAGAATCTTGCATTGAGCCACCACTGATTCATCTCTGCAAATCCGAGGGTAATAGAGACTACTGTGAAAGCCGGTGGTAGTGCAAAAAAGATGCAGTACGCTTTTGTCTCTTTGCTTCCGTCAAAACGTCTCTGTAGAATGTAACCTAGTATAGCTGCAACTAAAAGGGCAAACCCGTAGATGGCTATTGCTGTTGTAACATAAATTGATGCTACATTCATGGGCTGCAGGAATAGATTTTCACGAAATGGTCGCTCAAGTGCTTGTGAGGCTGCTGAATAATATTGTATGTTAGCAAACGCCAAAGCATCATCATAATAATATGCATTCCAAATAAGCCAGAAAGCTATTCCGGAAAGTGAGATCGTCGAAATTAAAATAACGATAGATTTGTGTTTGATGTTAATTCTACCTCTTGCTAATAACATAATTACAAAAACTATAACGAAGAAAGGGAGGAGCCACGCTTCATACCTACAGAGCGTAGCTAAAGAAACGAAAACCGAAAATTTTCCCAGATCATAAAAATTATTCTTGTTACCAAGATTTTGATACCACCTTTGGAAGTAGTAAGCAGATGCTACAAAGAACAACATGAATGGAGCCTCTGTCATAGCTGTTAGACCCATGTACATTATGTTTGGATTTGACGCATAAAGCAGACCAGCAGCAAAAGCCAATACTGAGAAACCTGTGTACATCTTTATCATTCTATATAGAAGCACAGAAGTGATCGCCAGGCTAGGAAGACTTACTATTAAGCCTGCAAATCCAGTTCTGAATAATGGTTCTATGAGGACGAACGGTAAAAGTAAGATGTGAGGTAGCGGAAGCCACACTGTACCAAGCTGATGTATTCCTGGAGATTGAAAATCTACAATCTTCCTAGCAATAACTAGATGGGATACAGCATCACCGTAGTACGTCAATGAATATTTATCAAGGCTGTACAGATAACCTGCCGCAGCCAGTCCCATAATCACTACAACAACAAACAGTAAGAGCTCTCGATTCGTGATGTTCAAAGTTCGTAAGATAGGGATCAATAATTGATTTGAGACTTTTGCGCCTATATATAAGCAAATATTCAACAATTTAACAAAATTCGTGATTAGGAGATTTACCATGCAATGTGATGCCATTAAAGAAATTATTCCGTACGCTGATTTGAGCGCAAGCTACTAAGGTGCTGTAGGGTTTGATGATTTGCCAGATATCCTTCAAAGTGCTGCCCTACTTTACTGATCTTGTATACTTACTAAGTTAACAATTACGATGTCTCTGATAGAATCAGTCTATCACACGCATTCATAAGGTTGACCCACAGCAAGCACAGTAATCTTGCGAATGTTTGTAGTAATCCTTGCTATTGTTGCCGTAATAGAAGTTGTTTCAGTAATAATCAATATCATATCTAGCAATAATGGGGCCGATAACTTGTCAAATTCGCAAAATCTTGAAGTTTTACCCAAGCAGCAATTTCTAGCACCAGCATCTTTACCCAAGCAGCAATTTCTAGCACCAGCATCTGAACCATCTTTGGTTGATTCTTTTAATTTTCCACTACGTAAGGTTACCGTGAACGAACAAGTACTCGTAGAGAGCAAGGTTACCAACACTCAAAATAAGACACAATCGTTTGTCTACATTGTGCAAGTAAAGGATTCTGAGGACATAACTATCTCAATTTCATGGATAAGCTCCACACTATATCCCAATGATAAGACTTCGGCATCGCAATCTTGGACACCTGAAAAACCAGGCAGATATGACATAGGAATATTCGTATGGGACAGTATAGAAGTTACACAGATATTATCACCTGATAGGAAAGTTTCAGTCAACGTTGAGGAGTAAAAATTGAAGAAATAATAACATTCATGCCTCACGACGAGAGCAGCGGAACGAATCTCAGGGTGAGCAGCCAGTATGACACTATAACAGCGATCATATACTGATAATACTTTACCAGCATTTAGGAAAGAATAAGTAGCTAGACTTGATTAAATTCAACGTTAGAT
>JAZFZF010000108.1:0-2274 GCA_036443875.1 Nitrososphaerales archaeon | reverse complement strand
ATCGCAAGTCTGGTTTCTGGTACTGGATACTCAAGAATCAGGTAACACCCAGGATTCTTTTCGATTTTATCTGTAACCCGATAGGTCATCAGTTGGGAGTTGCTCAGTTTGCTCCTTACGGCCTTAGAAAGATCGAGGCCGGGTTGATCAGAGATGGTTATAGAAAAGAAGATGTTGTTGTAGCCCATCCCGATCATGTTGAGAAGTTCATAGGTCCAGAAACACAAGTTGTTGGCACTTATGAAATGGACCCATTGGGAATGGGTCCTGTTACCATGACATTTACTCATGGAAGAAGGCAGACTTCTTACGACGAATTTTACTGCGCCGATTTACATAGAAAGATCAATGATGCCAAAGCAAGAGCAGGATGCAAGGCAAAGGTCATAGCAGGTGGTTCTGGAACTTGGCAGTACAACTACGATCCGAAGAAGATCGAAGAGTATGGCCTTTATGCAATAGTGGAAGGAGACTTGGGTGGTATTGCTCCCGAATTGGATGGTGTAGCTGGGAGCTTCTTCGATGAGGTGATAAATGGAAATTTGGATGAGTCAAATCCGTTTAAGAAGAACAAGTTCAAGGTAGAGATGAAGGAGTTTAATGGCAATGGTGATGGGCGGAAGCACTATGGTAGGTTCGTACAATACTCGAACGAGCCCCAAATTGATGAAATTCCAAACATACTTGAGCCCAGCATGCATGGAATGGTGGAGGTGATGCGAGGGTGCGGTCGTGGATGCAAGTTCTGCGATGTCACGTTGAGACGTTTACGATACTATCCTATTGAAAAGGTGCAGCAGGAGATCAATGTGAACATGAAGAGAGGCGGTCTTAGAAATGCGTGGATTCAGAGTGATGATATTTTTGTTTACGGCCTTAACCCCAGAACTACAAAGAACATGCAGCCCAACAGAGACGCGTTAATAGAACTATTCCAGGGAATAATGGACACTGGTGTAGAACATACAAACCCGACACATGGGACACTTGCGGGTGCTATAGCAGATGAGGAACTTATTCCTAGGATATCAAAAATCATCAAAGCGGGTCCTGACAATCACATAGGCATTCAGTGTGGTTTGGAGACTGGTAGCATTAGACTGATAGGAAAATATGCGGATAGAAAACTTGCACCCTACAAACCAGAAGAGTGGCACTGGGTTGTTAAAACCGGTGTCGAGGTATTGAACAAGCATTACTGGGTGCCTGCATTTACACTTATACTTGGTTTAGACAATGATGAGCGGGAAGAAGACAGTTGGGAGACTGTAAATTTGATCAGCGAACTGGAGAAGGAACAACCCGATTCAAAATTCACTGTAACGCCTTTAACATTCGTTCCAATAGGATTGCTGGACAAATCATCTTTCTTCGATATTGGTAACACAATGGATCCAGGCAAGCTTGCGGTCATGTACAAAACATGGCAACACAACTTCAAGTACGGCATCACAAAATTCATGCATAAAGTTGGACAGAACGATCTGGTGCGAAGATGCTTCTTCACAGCTCTGGCAAGAACGTTGGGGGGATTTCCATTGAAGGCGATGGAGGATTATGCCAGAAGGAAAGGGCCTGAACATGAAAAGGCCATAGAGAAGGTAAAAGCAAAGTACTGGTAATTAACTAGTAAACAAACAAGCCAGTAGAGGGTTGTTCTGTTGACTCTTTTTCTTCCTAGATATAGTTTTTCTTATTCTGATCCAAATATACACAATCACCCCTATCATTCCTATAGTGGTAAGAGCAATTAGTATTTCCAGTATCACAAAATTATTTTCTTCCACCCTTGTATTCTAATAATACATAATCTCCTAGAATGCAGGTGCCACTGTGAGTTTCTTTGTGGGCATTGACTATTACTGCATACTTTAGTTCCGTGTCTTCTGATCCGAATTGGTGTAATAGAAATTCATAGTGAGATCCTTTTAACGGAATATCTACAGATTTACCACGTGTCACTCCGTCTAGAGGTATCAATCGCCCTTCAAGATTAGCGCCATGTGGAGCATAACCTTGAATTATCAATTTATCGCTTTTATAGAAAACATCTTTGGTTACCTCGACTTTAACCTTAAAACTTCCGCAATGTATCGTCTGTTCACCTATGGTAACATCCTTTGCAACACTTGTAGAATTCAATGAAATTAATTCAGAAGTATGACTTAAGTTGGTATCCGAAGCTTCAGTTCGCACCTGTCCTAGCGAATTTAAACTAAGGATAGCTACAACTAGCATTACTGTAAGCCCTACACCCAACCAGCCTTGCAAATC
>JAZFZF010000107.1:0-3381 GCA_036443875.1 Nitrososphaerales archaeon | reverse complement strand
GTACCGGCATGACCCTTTAGCGTAAACATAATAGTCCTCTCCCTCGAGTCAGACTCTGCGTAAGTGGGCGTAACCATGATCTTTCTTTCCACGGCTTGGCATTTTCCGGGAGTATCTGTATTTCTGTTGATTCATTGGATAGAAATCAACCAATTAATCCATTTAAGAATTTATAGATACTCGTGACCTCTTCTAACGGATTCAATCCACTTTAGCTTCCATGTCATCACTACTATCAGCTCTTTCATGAGAATCTTATCCTATTGGATATATTTATTGATGTATGGAAAAAGTATGACAATTTTCTTTGATTATAATTTCAAATCTTCAGGAATCACTTCCCATCCGGTATATTTAGGTGGGTATACCCAAGTCAACATAATCCCATTTCACGACGCAATACAACATCAGTTCCCCTATCTTCGTCTTAATTATAATTGACCACTGATGCTTTCTGTTCTTGTACATAACCTAGGGTTTAAGACGTCGTTATTATCGGCAAGAGTACAGGATGCGATTGAAGATGATACCCTCAACAACGGTGGTATGATTGACCAAATACGTTAAGTGCGGACTTTGACGTGGTGCTTCATGAGCTCACCGAGGTGCTACAAGAGTTGAAACGTTTTAAAAATGACATGAATCTATATCAGAATTCGAACACGGAGCTTGACCAGAATCAATTATGCAGCAAAAATGAGTAATAAGAAGATAAACATTCAGCTATCCCAGAAAAGCGAAACCAGATATTACAGAAAGTTCAGAACTTGCTACGCAGATACTTTCATTTCAGGCTTTGGTTTATGGAGCATCCTACGAAGTTGAATAAGACCTGCCATTAATAATAGCGACGCAGATATGGGTAATGTGGCGTACAAGGCTATCGTTGTATTCTGTTGACCGCCAGTCATTCCCGACTTTAGCACTGCTATGGATTGAAAATTCCACCAATACATCGCTAGCGCAAATGTGGTGAGAAAGATGGCTGGTACGATTAGATATAGAGCAATTGTTAACCAATTACCAACAGCTCGTTTTGTTGTCTTTTGTTCTTCTGTAGCTAAGGTAATTTGCTTGCTAGCCATGAATGCTATCAAACCAATTAACAGCGCATTCGAAGGGATCGTGATCAGTAAAACCGAAAGCGTATCAAAACTCGCATAAAACCCGCTGAAGACTGAGCCTATCACTGGTAGGCTAAAGAGAAGGAAGCTAACTCCTGTTCCACCACAGCAACCAGCAAGCAATAGCATTGAGAAGATACCGCTTGCTCCGCCTCCAGTTCCAGCGATACCACCTGTTCCCTTTGCAGCTTTACCTATTCTACAACCGCTTTTCCTTGCTAGTAACCAAAGGTTTGTATAGACACCCAACAGAATCGACATTGAAATAACACTCACTAGCTGGCCTATTGTAATCTGAAAGGCCCCAGTAACAGAATTAAACTCAGGACTATATGATCCGTATAACAGTAAACCCGCATTGAGGGTAAATTCAATCTTATCCATATAGCTGTATGAGGGCGATTGCCAATACTGTATCACATAAACCACATTTTCAGGCGTAAAGTCGTAATAATTTGGAACAGCGCCGACGGGAGCGGCGCCAAATTCGGCTCGTGTTGTTGATATCGATAGCCAAGAAGCTGTCATAAAAAGAATCAAAATACCGACACAGAAGATCCCTGCCAGCAGTAGAAATTGGCGCCTTCCCTTTGACATCGAATACTCTATATTGTTAGAAATCTTCTTAACCTTCTGAATGGTCCTGCCTCCTCTAGAAACACTCATTAGTAACTAGGGTAATTTCGTAAATCAGATATTTAACCCTTCCCTATTCGTATTATAAAAATGCTTAAACGGTTAAATTTTCTCTGTGAGCCTATAGGTCCACACGCAAGAATCATGGATGGTCCTTTTATACGGACATATCTTGCCATGAAGGCAAGGATAATGACAAGCGTGAGGGGGAGAAGTGGAATGACAACCACCAAGTATACAAGGAGAAGCAGAGAGGGTATATTGAGATGTTCACTCGGGAGAAAAGGCCCAGGAAGACGCAGGTGAGCGATCCTCTACCATACTGTTTCATAGGAGGTTCTTATTATAACATCCAATTATTGATTATCCAAATATCTGTATGTTATTATTGAATGTGTCAGCTACTATTATTCTGTCGTTGCTATCAATGGCAACACTAGAAGGAGAGAAAAACTCACCTTCCCCTTGAAAGACAGATCTGCCGAATGTGAAAAGTGGATCAACGAGTAACTCTATCACCTGCGAGCCTGAGTCATCAAACTTTATGGATCGCGCATTGAAACAAACGGACTCTTGGTCACAATCCACTCGAACGTCCACGTATTGTGGCTCAAACCTGTAGAAATTCGTCTTGAAATTGAGCTCTTCGCTTGTGCCTACAGACTTTGTTTCGGCAGGATTATCCCTCGTCTCTCCACGGCTCAACAATGTATCAAGCAAGCTACTTTCGATTCTGCTCTGCCCCTGCACCAGTGCTATTAGCATACCCAATGCTATTACAGCACCTACAGATGCGACTAGCACCCGTCTATTCATTGATGATTAAATCCAAATCATCTATTAAAATCCGCGTTATTATTATTAATACACATTATACTTTGATTAGCGTTCTAAATTATCTATGAATTATAAGATCGTACTAAATTATCTATGAATTATAAGATCGTACTAAATTATCTATGAATTATAAGATCGTACTACCTCCGTCACCACTACTTTCCCTAATGTCTAGTATGTAAATAAAATAAAGGACTATTCGTTACACGCGAATTCAACCTTTTTGAAAAAAATGTCGTATGGCCTGAGTACACTACATTTTGCTCTTGTAGTATACCTCTGCGCCTGGATGCATTGGAATACCTATATCCATACTCGCCTTTTCTGCCGTCAGCATAGCAACCTCTGGCCTATCCATGGCATAGTGGTCTAAATTATCGATCAGTAACCCTGTTACTCTATTTACAGCGTCAATTGATAGGTCCGTAGTACAGACGAAGATTGCATTTGAACCTATTGTCCGGGTATTTTCCATCATGCCACTGTAAGTACCACCAGATATCACCACCTCTGAAAGATCTTTCTTTGATTCTAAACTGCTGATCACATCGCTCTTTACGGACAATATCTTAAAGTCCGTATTCTCCTTCAAGAATTGTTTCAATTCCTTATTACCTACAGAAATAAAGTAAGAAACTGCATCAACACTCCCTTCTTGAAGATGCATCAACCCTAGATCCAGATAGGAATGTTCTACACTTGCAAAGTCATTATACGATAGTCCGTATTCGGAGAGAACCCAACGTGTTAGCATTTCATCAATTTCTGGCATAGGACCAGTTGC
>JAZFZF010000106.1:0-2835 GCA_036443875.1 Nitrososphaerales archaeon | reverse complement strand
GTTGATCTGCTGTGTAACATCAGTCCATGCTCTCTCCTTAGGAATCAACTTTACTTCCCAAACTATCTCATAACTGCCCTCAAGACCAGTTATCCCAGACGCCACCACGATCAACTTGGGATCAGAAGTTAGGAGGATAATATTTACTAATGCGTTTGGTACTGGCTTTTCATCAGCAGTCATGACCATACCCCGCAACGGAACCATGTCGCCAGGCCTTACCTTGCTAGAGAATTCATCTATTGTCACTATTGTAGAAATCTTTCTTTGTGCAAAAACACCATCATACGACACAAACCCAGTAGAAAGCAATAACATCAATCCTAGGGGTATTGTTGCATAACGTATCAGTCTCATAAATATCATCTTAAGGGGATAGCATATAACTCTTTTTGTGAGATAGGTGATGAAGGATACAATATTTTATTATATGTGAATAAAATGACAGATTATTTCACATGGGCAAGCCACTTACTAAATCGTCTGTCCCTGCCCCTTACCACTTCTTCATACAAACACTGCAGCTCCTTTGTGATGCTACCGAGCTCACCGTTTGCAACCATCCTTTTGTCAATCTCTATTACCGGTCTCATGCCGGCAGCAGTTCCAGTTATGAACACCTCATCAGCTGTGTAAAGTTCGTCCCTTGTAATGTCAGCAATTTGATATGGAATATTATCCTGCTTCATAATCTCCAGAACGCTGTCCCTTGTAATTCCTGCCAACGCTCCAGCGGTTGTAGGGGGTGTTATCACCATACCGTCTCTCACCATGAATATATTTTCAGCACTTGACTCTGCGACCATACCATCAACGTTTAACATTATTCCTTCGTCGTAACCGGCCTTCAGTGCCTCGATCCTGGCAAGTACAGAGTTGGCATAGTTTGCAGTTGCTTTTGCCTGCAATGGCATAGTTCTAGAATCTATTCTTCTCCATGAAGAGACCATGCACCTTATACCTTCTTTTGAACCAGAATTCAAATATTCATCCCACTTCCACACGGCAATCGCGATATCTACCTTGTTTAAGGGTGTTACACCCATCTTTCCATATCCATAATATGCTATGGGCCTAACATAACAATCAGGTACGCTGTTTGATTTGACTGTAAGAATTATCGCATCGTATATGTCATCGAAGCCATAACGCATCTCCATCATGTATATCTTCGCGCTATTGAATAAGCGCTTTACATGTTCCTGCAACCTGAATATGACAGTACCTTCACTTGTTTCGTAGCACCTTATGCCCTCAAATACACCTGTGCCATAATGCAGCCCATGTGTAAGTACATGAATTTTTGCTTGATCCCAATCTACCAAATCTCCATTAAGCCATATCTTGGATGACTTTTGCATGCAACACTCAGATATTGATTCTCAAATAAATGTAACAGTCGATCTGGTTCTGTTAATTCTTCTGATGATCAGCCTTTTCCTACTAATCAATAGGTAAGAGTTAACTTGGTATGCTAGTCTCCTATATTTTATCTCTAGATCATCCCATCATAAGTTCGGGGTAGAACTTGTCCCTATATGCTCTTTTGAGTACGTTGGTGCTCGCATTGACATGCCTATTTATTTCTAGATTACGTGAATAACGAACCACATTCTGACAGTTCCTATTTTACTTAGGTTCAGTATGCTTCATTTTCTATGCCTGCCAAGTATCTATATCATGGATCAAACAGCATCAAATAATTGCTATGGAATATGATTAACACTGAATTAACAGAACCATTAATCTATAGTTTTATCTCTTTTCTTTTCATATGTATAGCACGTATTGCATTTTCAACGTTTTCGCCATCATCATCAACAACTATGAGTATACGTGAGGTTTCCTCCTGCGCATCCATGTTTAGAATGTTGATGTCGTTGTCACCCACAGTGCTGCTCGCCATCGAAGCTATCTTTGACACCTTCCACATTTCATCCCCTATAAGTGTCACAACACCCCTGCCGTATACGATCTCCACTTTGTTATCATAAGCCCTAAAATGCCTTTCATTCCTCTTCACATAATCAGCATCCAAGAACAACAATCTAGTCATTTCCATGTGATCCTTTACGTAGGGGCTCAACTGCACGAAATCTCCATATCGTCTGTCTTTCTCCAAGGCAACGCACATATGAGATGCTGCTGTGGATTCCATCCTTACTACGGCACATTTCTTCTTGCCAGTCACGATCTTCAAAGGATTTTGGTTCGAACTTTGATATTCCTTCCGTATCATCGTAGTATCAGCAGGATTGCGCATATTCGTTATTACCAATGGAATATCAAGGTTATTCTCTTCGATCTCTCTTATTGCAATTGGATCAAGGATCTTCATGCCGAACCTCCCAGCGAGTTTTGCTTCATTATAGGAGAGGCTTGTTATTTGTTCAAGATCATCCTCCACTATCTTCGGATCTGCACTCAACACAGCATTCTCCTTTTCAAAGTCAACTTTTACTTGATAAATTCCATCAAGCAAGATCGCCAGGTCTGCAGCGGTTCTGTCAGAGCCTCCACGCTCATATGTAGTTTCTAAACCATCAGTAGTTCTGCCAATGAAGCCACCGATGGAAACCACATCATTACTTCTGATCAATTCTAGAAGATTCTTGCTCGCATTCCTAGACTCTTCAAGCAAAAAGTTGGCACCTTCGAAATTATCATCAGTTATAATTGGCCATGAGGCCAGATCAACATATGAAGAGTTTATTCCACTGCTCTGCATAACGTAGTTCATTGCGTATGATATCGCAATCTCTCCACCGCATGCTAGCACCTTTGCCCTTGTAACATCAACGAATCTTTTGTATTCCATCGTTTGCTTTAGCCCAG
>JAZFZF010000105.1:0-11226 GCA_036443875.1 Nitrososphaerales archaeon | reverse complement strand
TCATGAAGGTAACATTCACATGAAGGTAACATTCACGGATGCTGAAGCCTGCAGCGCTGACGGTAAGATCTGTTAGGTGTGGAATTGTAAGAAAAATCTGGTGTAATGCAAGTGCAAGGGCAAGATTTCTTAACTATAGAGTCACCATCAAGCGCCCTGTACAGCTTTACAGTATTGATACTATACGTAGTACTGCCATAGTAGGATCCTTTGTTTGTCGTTGTACGAAAGTGACTTGGTTTCTCATTAATCTTTTAACAGATTTACGTGGACCGCCAAAAATTACTTTTAGCTTATGCCTCTAACATCCTTAGACAACATTATTTATAGCATCACATTCACAACCCAGTTGTGGATACCGAGAGCAAGATAGAGTTAGTGTTAAAAGAACCCACCGAAGAAGTTGTTACAAAAGATGAATTGGTTAACTTGTTCAACACAAATACCAACCCTAGACACTACATCGGTGTGGAAATTTCTGGTTTGTTACATCTGGGGAGTTTAATATTGACAGGGTATAAAATCAATGATTTCATCAAGGCTAGGGTCGATTGTACCATTTTTTTGGCTGACTGGCACAGTTACATAAACGATAAGCTGGCTAGCAATTGGGATGTAATTAAGAAGGCAGCCAATTACTATGCAGATGCTTTCAAATTTTTCTGCCCAGGTGTAAATGTTGTCCTTGGTTCCGATTTGTATTGTAAGACAGATGATTATTGGGTTAATATGGTAAAGTTTAGCAAGCAGATAACACTAGCCAGAACTTTGCGTGCTCTTACAATAATGGGTAGGAGTGAAAGGGATAGGTTAGATTTCTCCCAACTACTTTATCCCTCTTTGCAGGCAACTGACATATGGGCTTTAGATCTCGATATAGCGCATGCTGGTATAGATCAAAGGAAGGTACATATGCTTGTTAGAGAGGTCTTTCCAAAGTTGGGGTGGAAGGTGCCTGTTGCTGTGCATCATCACCTCTTGCCTGGACTGGGAGAACCTGTAAAAATGGGTCTGGATGAGGACAGTAGTATGGATACTAGAATATCGAGTAAGATGAGCAAATCAAAACCGTGGACCAGTGTGTTTATTCATGACGATGAGAAATCTATTACTGAGAAGGTGACCAAGGCGTTTTGTCAAGAAGGTATTGTTGAAAACAATCCTGTTCTTGAAATTGCTCATTATATAATATTTCATGAGCATAAAGAGTTTACAGTGGAGAGGCCTATTAAGTATGGAGGGAGTATCACCTTTGGCAGCTATAAAGAATTAGAAGACGCATTTGTGACTAAAGAACTACACCCTCAGGATTTGAAGCAATCAGTTGGTAAGTATTTGAATAAAATGATTGAACCCGTTAGGGCACATTTCAAGGGCCAGGAATCTATTCTAGAAACAATATCAAACGTATGATATCATAACCTTAAATCTTCTTCATAACCTTTAACGCAATTAATCGTAGTATCTCCAGGGAATTAAGACCGTAAATACATTAAAGTGTGTTATCCATCTAGGTACATGTTCAGATTTGTAGTCACTTGCTAAGCTGTTGCTATCTTACTATATTCTATCTGTTCCACGGTTTCATTAGAAAATGAAGGGTTTATGCTTTCACCTCTTCTTCATTTACTAGCATATACTTCGATTTGTATCCTCTTGGGTTTATCATCAAACCATCGTAGGTGAAGGTTGATGAGTTCCCTATTATTACAGTGCTCAGCATTCCGAGACTGTCCGTATGCTCTAGCAGATGTTCAAGATCTGTCATTATGATCTTCTGGTTATCACGGTACGCAGCTTTTACTATTGCTACAGGAGTACTTGACTTCCTGTACTTCAGTAATAGATCCCTTGTGTCACGCAACTGGTGCACACGTTTCTTGCTCTGTGGGTTGTATATTACAATGACATAATCGCCCTTTGCTGCGGCATCTACCCGTTGCATAATGATCTCCCACGGAACTAGTAGATCACTCATGCTCACTACTGCAAAGTCCGTCATTAATGGCGAACCTATTAGAGCAGCACATGAGTTGAGTGCTGAAACGCCAGGAACTATTTCCACGTAAAATCCACTACTTCTCTTCCAGCCCTTCTCTGCGAGCACTTCGTAAACCAAGCCAGCCATTCCATATATCCCAGCATCTCCGCTTGATACCAGCGAAACTGTTCTCCCACTCTCTGCGAGCTCTATAGCCTGATTTGCCCTCTCCACTTCCTGCGTCATTGCGTATGCATGAACTTCTTTGCCCTTTATCAGATGCTCAACCAATGCTATATAGGTTTCATAACCAATGATAACGCCACTTTCT
Source organism: Nitrososphaerales archaeon (assembly GCA_036443875.1). Lineage (GTDB taxonomy): Archaea > Thermoproteota > Nitrososphaeria > Nitrososphaerales > UBA213 > JAZFZF01. The sequence continues at coordinate 8,914 of JAZFZF010000105.1, read as the reverse complement.
TCGACACATTGTTTTGCCCTAGGAGTCATATGCTCTTCGTAACCTGGACCAATACCTACTACGTATAACTTGCCTTGTGCCATTGTAATCTTGCTAAAGGAACTATTTTAAATTCTTTTCAATATTGCTATTAGCTTATCTTGGCAAGTTCAAACTCTTCGTGTAGTGCCCGTACAGACTTCTCATAGTCCTTGTCGTTTACCACAAATGCTAAGTTAAGTTCAGAGGATCCCTGTGCAATCATCATAACGTTTACGCCATACCTTGCGATGGCACCAAATATTCTTGATGCTACCCCTTTGATTCCTCGCATTCCCGATCCGACAGCGGCAATTATTGCAACATTGTCAGTAACATTTATGGTCTTTATCACCTTGCCAAGCAAGTTCAATTCAAGCGAGTTTACGGCCCTATCCAGATCGTTCTTGCGAACTACCATGGATATGCTTGCCTCGGAAGGACTTTGAGATATCATCATTATATTGACCCTGTTTTTCCCCATGACATCGAATATTTTAGCTGCTGTGCCAGGAGCACCTACCATACTACCCCCTCTCACATCTATCAGTGCTGTATTTCTTATTACACTGACAGATTTGACTATGTCGCTTCTATCCGTCTTGCGATTTTTGACTACAAACGTTCCATTATTCTCCGGCTTGAAAGTGTTCCTTATACGTGTGGGTATGCCCTTATCTAGTATAGGTTCAAGCGCTCTGGGATGCATATACTTCGCACCGAAGAGAGCCATCTCCATTGCTTCTGTATATGATACTTCCTTCAAAACTTTTGCGTTGTTTACTATCCTTGGGTCTGCTGTCATAAGACCATCTACGTCTGTCCATAGCCAGACTTCCTCGGCGTTTATGCAGGATGCTATGATGGTAGCTGTGTAATCTGAACCTCCCCTACCAAGCGTTGTTAGGTTTCCGTTTTGATCTGCCGCAACAAACCCAGTTATGACTGGTATGATACCGTTCTTCAACATTGACATGATTTTGTTCGAAACCCTTAATTTCGTAGTATCCATAAGAGGTTTTGCTTCACCGTAATTGGAATCTGTAATTATGCCAGCTTCCTTTCCAGTAAGAAACTCTGCTTTGACACCTATGTCCTTCAGTGCATAGCATAATATGGGCGTTGCAAGTCTTTCGCCAAATGACAGCAAATAATCCTGTGATTTGGACGTTACTTCCCCAAGCAGAACCATGCCGCTTAAGACATCTTCTAACTCCTTCATCAAAGCACTCAATACATTCTGAAGTCCATTCCTGCTTTTTGATTTAGTCATTGAAGCTTTCGCTATGTCCATATGCATCTTTCCAACTCTGTGAATGAACTTCTCTACATCGGCTTTGTTGCCCTTTCTTACGCTTCCAGAAATCTGCAATAGATCATCCGTCATTCCCTTGACTGCAGAAGCTACTGCCACAATTTCGTTACCCTTTGAATATGATTTGATAAGGCGTGCTACATGCTTGACCCTATCTGCGCTTGTAATTGATGTACCGCCAAACTTCATTACTATCTTCAATTCAGGGCAATGCTAATGATGCTTGCCTTAAATTCTTTCGTAACCTACAGGATGGCCGAAGTTTTTAGGACGTAGGAGCTAGCCTTCTACTCGAGGCGCTAGGAAGAAGTGGATCCTGAGCATGTTTGAAACCTTGAACTCCAATCTAAGCGGCATCTTGCTGGAATATTCACAAGTCACACCACCGGCGCTTGCTCCTATTGCCTTTGCGATGCTGATCAGATACTCTAAACTGTATGTTGCCTTGCTCTCATCCTTTACGTTCAACTCCTCCAGCCCTTCACTCCCCGATTCCAGTGTAATAACTGCTTGACCAGCATCTCCTTTACCAATAAACATGGCTTTGTCTGTATTAGATTCGATAGATATGTAGTCGGAAATAATCCGTATATCGGTTAATATTTTATCTAACACAGCAATGCTCATCGAGATCTTTGTGTTAAAACTTATCTTTGGTAATGGTGTTGAACCGGCTGTGCTCTCTATTAACCGCATTTTATACTGTTTCTTATAGCCGTCTGAAATGTTTACAACTAACATATTTTCCTCTGTTATACTGAGTTCAACGCTATCGTTCTTCTCAGCCCTTTTGATCAATTTGTAAAATTCATCTACCCTAACGCCAAACTTTATGGCGCTGTCGCACTCGAACCTTTCAAAGGCGGAATTGGGCCATAGTATATCGATAAGTGCAACATGGCTTGGATCCATGCCCCTGAATGATATGCTTTCGCTCGTAGCTTCAAACGTAGCCTCTTCAACAATGGTTGAAATGGCAGAAGCTATTGCCTTCCACCCATCTGAACCCTTGGTTTTTAACACTAGCACCAAAGCAGATATGCAATGTTACATAGGATATTAAACTTTTATGCATAATTCCGCCATGTGTGATTGCATTTAGTGCATCTGTAAAATTGTGTTGTAGGTTCGTCTGCACTCCTTGTCTGGAGCATCCACCACACAGCTTCCCCGTTACCACATTTCGGGCATTCTACATTTGTTGTGGGCAGTGCCTTCACATCATCTTCTTCGTTCAAAACCTTAATCGATGGATCTTCTTCTGTATCAGATTTCTTTTTTGATTTGCTTGCCGTTTTCGCAACCTCTACCTGGTCTGTTGAGTAATCACACTTTGGACAGGTCATTTTTACTGCTTTCTCCTCGTCTTCTTCCTTCTTCATCTTCAGTCTAGCACTGCATTTGGGACAGAACTGCATTGTATCAGCACTTCACTCTTTTGAATAGCTGCACTAAACTTTCTACGTATTCACCTGCTACCTTTGTCGATTCTACAAGCGCATCCAATGGATTACCGCTTTCTGTTACAATTCTCATCTCATATTCTTTTGTCAAGGGATGTTTTAGTGCAACTCCAGCAAATTCGATCTTCTTGTTTTGGAGGAGTTCATGCTGCAGTATGTACATGATCGAGATGTCCTCATCCTTTATTTTAATATCCAATTCATTATCATCAAAATTGATAACTGTGGCTTCCATATCAAAGCATCACTCCAGTATGGTGATATAAATTATGTGTCAACGGAGAGTAAGGATATATTTGTAAAAATGGTTAGTGGGAGAGATGCTGGAGGCTAGTTACATAAGAGATGTGATGCTTGTATCTTCGGCCAGAAGGATTAGACTTGATGAGCCGTTAAAGCTTGATCTACGGTTCAAGATTGATGGTCACATAAGGAAGGCACTCGAACAGCAAAATTGGACATATGCTTACAATAGGCATGATACCACTTTTTTGATCAAATACGTAATCAGGATTCAAACAGGTTCTCTAAAGAAACGCGGTATAGTTGAACCCATAAAGTTTACAAGGAAGGCATCGTTCTACTGGAGTAGAAATCCAAAGCTGCCTCCACCCCCGCCAAACAAGAAAATTTGGGCGATGATAGTGGTAGATGATTCACCCAATTTACCTGATAGCGTTGAAGACGCAAAATCCCTATTACTCGACGTGAGTAGTTCAGTACAATTGATGGGATCTAATATCGGTGAGGGTAAACACAAATTAGTAGCCCTCGTAAGTGCTTCTTGGGGCAAGCATACTTACACAGACCCTGCTGAGATCGAAGCTGGATCGAACCAAGTCGAGATCGTTTGCGGGTAAGCGCCAAGCATATATTCTCATTTTCTTTTATTGTGGTGATGGCAAAGTATGATAGCATCTGTGGTCAGGAACTGATGGAGATTGAGGAGAAGGGAAATGAAATTACCTTTATCTTCAAGGACAACAGATACTTATTTGTTAGAGTGCTCAATGGCAAGTTCCAAGTGGATCGTACGCAGTATCCAAGCATGAAGGGGAAGGAGCTGGCGCGAGTGGAAGAGAAGGAGAATGAGCTCACGTTGATCTTCAATGATGGGAATCTCCCGATCAAGGTAGAAAGTGGAAGGTTAGATGCAAACGCTGTACCTGAGTAGCTACAACCTACTTTTCGAATATTTTTCAAAAAGGGATAATGCTATCTCTTGAGAACCTTTTCTATGGAACCAGATCGCTTGCTCCTTATCTTTTCCACTGCATTCTTTGCATCCACCCCCTTGAACTTTATCATATAAGCTGCTAGTATTGTGCCAGTTCGTCCCTTACCAGCTGCGCAGTGAACGATGACTGATATGTTCTTTTTCAAATTTTTGTCAATGAAGTTTGCTGCTGTCTCTATCTTCTATATCTGGTGCTCTGCCATTAATGATTGGTGGGTGTAAGTATCGATCAGTCAACCACTGCTCAGGCAATCGTTGTTCTGTTAACTTTAGAACAGCTTTGATGCCATTCCCCCTAAACCCATTCAAGTTCTTCCCTAGAGGTGGGCATTCCGCTGCCTGCCAGCATACCATCTATTAGCCAAGAGAAACCTATAGGTTTCTTTACTATCGCGCCATGGATCTTACGCCATAAATTGCCTGGGCTGCTCAATATTTTTCACTTATCCTTGGTGCAATTGCCATTATCAAGGCATTTATTATAAGTTCCTTTCGAGTTGTAACGCCTTTCGTCATAAGATCAATTATTCCTCTCTTTTCTCCAATATCCTTAACACCGTACAGAAATTCTATAGCTTTGTCAACTTCGATCCTTTCTATCAAAACCATTTTGGTGACTTCGGTCGGGAGCTGAAAGCCAGAACTTGACCCTAATGAAATGTTTTCATCATGATCAATAATTGCCGCAAAGTGAACGTTCAGGTAAGTCTTGATATCTGGTACCTCCATTAACCCAGCTTCTATCCCAACACCGAGTTCTGAATCGTTCAATTTTTGCAACGCAGTTCTTGCTCTTGCAACGGCACCATTGACTGTTCCGCTCAGAGTAATGGGCTGTGGTGAAAGGTTGCTACTGCTAACATTCATCACTCTTACGTTGCTGTAAAAGTGATTGAAGGCCTCCTTCACAGCATAAACCTTGATCATATTAGAGGTGGCTACTGCTACCCTCATGCATTTACCTTGTTTCTGCACATATAAAACAGGTTTTGATCAAGACTTATATTATAAGTTCAAGATATTTACAATACAATGGAGAAAGTTTTGGGTAAGGAAGCCATTCTATACAGGCAAGATGGAGATAGGGTGAAATGTACTGCGTGCGCTAGATATTGCTCTATACCAGAAGGCAAAATTGGATTATGTGGTATAAGGGGCAATGTTAATGGCAAGCTTAGGTTGCTCGTTTATGGAAAGGTGATTGCTGGACATATAGATCCTATAGAGAAGAAGCCAGCTATACACTACATGCCTGGCAGCAAGATATTCTCTATTGCAACAACTGGCTGCAACTGGCTGTGTCAGTACTGCCAGAATTATGACATCAGCCAAAGAAGAAAGATTGAAGGTGTTGATATGATGCCCGAAGAAGTTGTTGCACAGACTATGCGTTATGGTTGTGAAGGCATTGCTTACACTTACAACCAGCCATCGATATTCATTGAATTTGCGAGGGACTGCGGAGTTATAGCCAGGAAGAATGGCATCTTCAATATCTTCGTCTCAAACGGTTACGATACGCCAGAAACTGTGAATATGATGAGGGAATTTCTTGATTGCATCACTGTTGATTTCAAGGGAAGTGCTGAGCGCAAATTCACTAGGCGGTACATTGGAGTGCCAGACCCTCAACCGATCTTCGATACCTTGCGCGAAATTAGGGACAAGACAAGTGTGCATGTTGAAATCACTGACCTTATCGTGCCACAAGTGGGCGACGATCTAGAAGCTGCAAGGAAACTATGCAAATTTGTTTACGATGAACTAGGCCAGGACACGCCGGTGCACTTTCTGCGATTCCATCCCGACTACAAGATGATGAATCTGCCATCAACGCCTGTTGAAACACTAGAGAAACATTACAAGATTGCCAAGGAAGAGGGTATCAAGTATGCTTATGTTGGTAATGTTCCAGGACACAAATACGAGCATACCTACTGTCCAGAATGCAAAAATATTGTTATCGGTAGATTTGGATACAACATCACCAAATGGAATTTGGATGATATTAACTGCTGCAAGTCATGTGGCTACCCGATCCCAATCACGGGAAAGTTGAGCAAATCAGCGATGGAAAACAGGTTCCTGTATATTGTTTAACAATAGTATATTTACCAACAAGAAATAACGCATGTGTAGAAGGAGAAGTTACATATATTGGGAAGGAAAAAGGCGGTTATGGTCCCTGCGATTTTAGCCGAGTTCTACAATTACTCATAGGCGAATCACATGCTCTGTTTGCCTTACTGTATTTAACTTGGAGGGTGATGGTGCAAAAATAACTATAGCAATCCTATAGCTCTTACGGGAGAACCTGTAGCTCCCTCGATCTTCAAAGGCAGGACTACAAGTTTGAACCTTGTTTGCTTGATCTTTTTCGAATTGCAAAGGTTCTCGACTATTAGCATTCCCCGAGGTAAAAGCGTGTTGTGGGCCGCAAAATCATTTGCATAGGGATGATCTATGTTAGCAGAATCAATGCACACCAAGCCTACTTTCTTGGCCGCAAGGTACTCTGCTGTTTCTCTAGACAATCCCGGCTTGCCTGTAAGGTGATCATTTCTGTTAACATGTTCTTCCCATCCAGTTGAGAAGATTAAGGCTTTACCCTAAGCCGATCCTTGCTTTTGTCTCGAAGTTTACTATATCATCTTCATGATGTATTCTTTGGTTTGCTTCTTTAACTTGAGTAAAAACGCGCGGGTCACAAAAGTCTCTAGTCTCTAATAGGAACTCGTTTATTCTCTTCCCCTCTCGGAAAAAGTGATAAGGCGCGTCGATATGGGCGCCTGTATGCGAACTCATAAAGATCAATCCGATTCGTATCCATGAATATCCATTTTGCCCAGGGAATGGTTAGAGGTTTATGATACGATTCAAAGGTATGCATATTGTATCGTATTGTTTGCGTTAAATCAATAACTTTCATGAATCATTTATCAAGACAAACATTATCAAGTTTCGGTAGAAGAAGTTAAATATCATATTCTGCTCTTAGATACATGGCAACAGCATACATTCTGATCAACTGCGATCTGGGCTCTGAAGAGGAGATAATCAAAGAGGTAGACAAGTTGCCTGATGTGGTCGAGGTTAGCGGCGTTTATGGTGTTTATGATATAATAGTGAAGCTGCAGGCAGATTCGATGGACAAGCTACGGGAAACTATGACGTGGAAGCTAAGAAGGATAGATAAAGTTAGATCAACATTAACTATGATAGTTATAGAGAGTCAAGAGACAAAGTCACTGTAGTTTTTTGATAATTTCTATCGCTCTTTCTATTTCTGCAGCTTGGTTAAAGAAGTGAGGAGATGCTCTCACAATCATTTTTCTACAAATATCCCTTTTTGCGAATATGATTCCCTTTTCTTCCAGTCTCTTAACCACATCGCCAGCTTCGATGTGGTTCACATTGAATGATACAATGCTGGTGCGGCTGTTTTCTTCCTCTGGACCATAGACAGTTACGTGTTCCATCTTCTTCAGGGCCTCTCTCAACATATTAGCAAGCTCCATGTTCATTTTCCTTATGTTATTTATACCTAGACGAGTGACGTAACGTAAGGAAGCAGTGAGCCCAACCATACCCGCCCAGTTTCTGAAACCTGTCTGCAATCTGTCAGGCATGGCCTTGTATGCTATCCTTTCATCATCAAGTGCAAAAGCTGATTCGGCCCCGCTCTGCAAGGGCTCGATCTTTTCTACTGCCTTTTTACTGCAGTAAAATACACCACTACCTAGTGGCCCACATAACCATTTTGAGCCTGGAAAGGCAGCGAAGTCACATCCGATCTTTTTGACATCCACAGGCAGACATCCAATGGTCTGGGCCTGATCTAGACAGAACATAACCTGCTTTTTTGTTGTTATCCCTCCGATTTCTGCCACCGGCAGTATCGAGCCAGTGTTGAACAGTGCGTGGCTGAACACGGCTAGTCTCGTCCTTTTTTCTTTGTCTATTGCTTCCTTGAGCTCTTTGATATCAAAGAATCCATTGTTGTCTATTTGCATTTTCTTTACCGTAACGCCTCTCTTTTTTAATCTGAGCCAAGGGATGTAATTTGCAGGGTGCTCATGGTTACCGTCCCTTATGATTACGGTCTCTCCCTTCCTCCATTGAAGGCCATTGGCAACGTAATTGAGGCCCTCTGTAGTACTTTGTGTTAATACTACCTCATCCGCGCTGCAGTTGAGCAATTTAGATATCTCATTCCTAGCTTCCTTTGCTCTCCTCTCTATATCATCCACAACTGTCGGTGAATCTGGACCGTTGATAGAGCATTCTACAAGGAAGTCTGTCATTGCTTTTATACTGTAGAAGGGCATTGGTGTGTATGATGCGTTGTTCATGTAAGCAACCTTCTTTATTATTGGAAAATCTTCCTTCAACATATCGATGGCAATCTCCATTATTATATCACCCTAGAGCTACGATTCATGTGATTTAAGTCTCGACAATATCTGGCTGTGTCTGAATTTCTGCGGTGGCGCTGTCATACACTAGATCTCTATACTATTTGCACCAGCAGTATGAAACAGGAAATCTTCTGGGTTGTAAACTAACAGTCAATTTACTTCCATCAGGAATTGAAGATCGATTTAACAAAATTATTGTTAACAAAGGATCAAATGCCTATTGCACCTTGAACTGCAATAACAGAAAACCTCCCAAAAGTGCAATCGCCATTATTGCAAAACCTGATACGAATAACATCTTCTGTATCTTTGCTGTCTGTGGTTTGGTTGATCCATGTATGAAGTAAACTCCTGCCAGACCGAAGAAGAATATCATTGTGGTCAATACAGCCTCAGTCATAGTCTGCGTTGATCTTTCTGGGATTAGTAGCAACTGTTGCTGCGATCTACCTCCTTCTATCAA
>JAZFZF010000104.1:0-6096 GCA_036443875.1 Nitrososphaerales archaeon | reverse complement strand
CATGGGCAAAAATGCTCTCTCTTCTCACTGGCGGTGTAGCAGATTCGACCCCTTTGTTAAGTGCTGGCATCCAACGCAAGGGTCACCGTCGAAGTAATCATGTAGGCGTAGGTCGTAGAAGAGTGAGAGGGATAATACCCGACTTTGACTATTCACATGCTTTTCGAGATGGTAAGCAGATAAACATCCCTTAACACACAGTAAATGTCTTCCACCCCAAAGCTGGAGAGTATGTATGTTATGTATAGCCTGTAATAGACCAGAAGCATCAAGAACTTATCCTTTAGCTCAAGTTTGAATTTCCTTCCGGCATCGATATCTCTTTTTCTCATTCTTTTGGACAGGCGTCTTCTTTCATACTCCTCATACTTTGATGTTATCTCCCTGTAGATGACATCGAATTCTACCACTTCCACTTCGGTGAATGATTTGAATAACGATGGCTTCTTGGAGAGGTGTGTATAGTTCAGCGATGGCATGTATCCTATAGATACAAGCCCTGATCTGATCGTTTCGATTCAGGCTACAGAAAATTCTGTCTAATTACGTAATAGGTCTATTGAATACTGATCTGGGCGACCTGTCGGGTTTAGACAATCCAGAGTCACTTGCTTTAGACAAGACATGTTAGATAACACCGGTTATAGATTATATCGGTTTCTTGGTATTTTCTACGATTTTCTTAAATATGAGTTGTGACAATAATAATTGGGCCATGGGTAACAGTAGTTCGCGTATTATTCAGAATGCTCTTATACTAAACTTGATAATATTCCTAGCTGGTATAGTAACACATAACATTGTACTATCAGAGTTTTCATATGCTACTATTTTAGGTAATGTAACTGACGCTCCCATGCTGGTGGGTATTCAGAGCTACTTTGCACTCAGCAATTCATCGGCAATAATAACTGGAGTGCTAATTGTTTTTGCATATGCTGCTGTTTTTTCACTTGTAAAGCAGTTTATTGGAAGGAAGAAGAGATCCTACGAACTTGCGGTCAATTGCTAGGTTATAAGTATATGATCAGAAAGTAATTAATGCTAAAGGTGGTAACGTATCATACTTGCCTCCGTCATTCTCTCACTGCACCGAGAGTTAGCCCTCTGATCATCTGTTTCTGGAAGATCAGCATCAAAACCAAGACAGGAATAAGTGCAAGGTTTATCCCCGCGGTCAGATAGCCCCAATCTATTCTATTTAAGGAAACGAACTGGTACAGAGCAACTTGGAATACCATAGAGTCAGGTCTGTTTGATAGGCCGTTATGGAAGGTGGTTTGCTTCAACAGCTTGGTACCCCAGAACGGGTGTATAATGAACCTGCAAACATTTTTGTTGCGGGTTTCATAGGAAGCCCACCATTAAACTTCTTAGAATGGGAATTGGTGAGGAGGATTCGAATATTCATCTTGAATCCCAAGGTATTAGCCTCGAACTTCCAAGTATAATGTTGGAGTTCTTTTCTAGTTCATCGTATAGAAATGTAACAATTGGCATAAGACCAAAGGATGTTGTCTTTCTCGATAATGCAATTTTTGATGGGTTTAAAGTAATGGGCGAGGTATCGTTCACAGAACTTTTGGGTGATGAGATCATAGTAGACGTAAGTGTAGGATCTGATTCCGTCAAGGTCACAAACACAAATCCAAACCTTGATCTGAATATTGGAAAGAAGGTTACGCTTGGTTTACCATATGACAAGGTCCAGCTCTTCGACACAAAGACTGGAAAGAGGTTAGTATTAAATGAAGTGAACTAGTTTTGTTAGGGATTTGCATAATCATTAAATTTAATCTGTAGAGTTAATTGAGTAAATAAATTAGTCACCAAAATAATGTTTGAAGAATAAAAGCAAAAATAATGTAGTAACCACCGATGTTGTTCCTATGTCTACGAGAAAATCAAACTCCCACAGGCCAAAGTTTACCAAATATCCTATGCGTGTAGTGGAAGTTATAATTGGTGGGTACTAACATCGCAATTAAACCATTTATTATCAGTATGGTTATGAAGAAGAAAAGTGATAATAACAAAAATAATAACAAACGGATATTCAATCATTTCTCTCCTAAACTGGCTTCGATACGTTTCTTATATGAAAGCAAGTGAAAAACTATTGAATAGCACTGTATACGCATCTGGCACCATCTATTCGGAGATAAGGTGCTCCCACAGAGGTGTTGAATCCCTCTTCTATGCTTGGTATGAGCGAAACAAGCTTGCCTATGGCATCTATCTTCTCTAGTATGTTTTGGACGCTATCGATCACCTTTACATTGCTGACCGATTCCTTGATCTCCTTTTGCGTTATTCTAAACGCTATTACGGGTTCCAGCTCTATTATACCCGTAGAAGAATTTGCTGTTGCTCTCCTCACACCCTTCATATAGATACCCTGCTTGGCATCGCCAATTATTTCATCAAGATGCCAGTCTGATGTATTTATGTAAACATTGCTCATGGATGGTTTAGGCACGCTAGATATACCATGAGCATTACCGGGAATACCCTTCTCCTGTGCAGTCAATCGTGTATGCAAGAGGTTCACTATTCCGTTACTAACAAGAACTTTCTTCCTACCCCTGACACCTTCATCATCCCAGACAAATGAGCCATAGGCATTTGGTACCAATGGGTCGTCAACAATCTCAAGCTCCTCCGTTATGTTTAATGAGTCAAATATCCTACTCTTGAATTCATCGGCACCCAGCATATGTGCTATCAGGCGTGCAAGTGCACCAGCAGCCTCGCTGTCAAGTATAACCCTGAACTTTTTGCCAGATTCAAACGGAGAGAAGCGCTTTGCACCAGCAGAACTCCGAGTCATTATTACGAGATCACTGATCATACTTTCAAAATCCTTGTGCTGTATAGCCTCCATGCCTCCCTTTCCACCTGCTACCTTCTTGACCTCGACCATTCCAGATGGTGTTCTAATCGTCAGACTGATCTTAAGATCAGTTGTGCTGAATGCTTCTTTAACGTCAGTACCTTCACTTGTTACCAATCCGCTGTTGAATTCAGTATATGAGAGAACTATTTCTATCCTCTTAGTAATTGAGTGAAGTTCGTTTCTTACAGCATCTGTAACATACATCATGAGGCTCTTCGCATCGTCTATAGTTGGTTTCTTTCTAACCGGATGTTCATAGGACCCATTTTCTGGACTTACCTGCTTCAAGGTTACACTGCTGTTGATACTCATGGCATGCCCTAAGGCCTGTTCCACTACCGTTTCGATAATGTCGGTGTCAGTTTTGTTCGTGCTCGAAATGCCGTATCCTCTGTCGAGTGCCCTACATCCTATTATGCTGTCGTTGAATTCACTAACTTCAAAAGAGTTGTTCCGTAATGCGGCACGGACGCAGTTTTTGCCCAACGTTCTGATATCAGCGTATCGTATGCCGCTAGCCTTGTCAAGATATTTCTTCAAAGCATCATTTTCCAGCATAGATCCTATAGGCTCGTAGCCGAGAAAGATATTTAATCTTTCAATCTGCAAAGATTTTGACCAATTGAAGAAAATCTATCGAGATTTGCGTGATAAACAATAATATCGCTTCGGAAACTAACGAGATAATAAATGGAAACACATCAAACAAAGACGTATAACTTGTGTTTTGTCAAAGTTAGTGTCGCTGGTTGTCTGAGTGCTAGACGCTTGCAATTAGCGTGCATCCTGGCCAAGCTCTCCTCACTCCATAATCAAATGATATATACACAGTTTTTTATTCAATATCTTGAATCAGTATTACCAATGTGTAAAGACACGTTTCACGAGAATAGTGCTCTAGCGACTTGGTGTGATGAGTATGAATTTGCCGCAGATTACATGAAAGACTGTGAAGAACACAAAAAACTCACAAGACACACCGTTGAGGTAAGGGAATTCTGGTCTGATCATGACGTAAGAATCAGCAACCATCATACCAGCGAGTTTGTCAGGAAGGAAATAAGCAGGGTTTGGATATGCGAATGTGGTGAAAAATTTAAGAAATATGGAGTAGGTTACTCACCATATTCTATCTACTTTTCACATTGCGATTTTTATCCAACAGGAAGTTCAAGTTCCACTCAAATGTGAAGAATTATCAGAGAAAGAAAATTTTCTTTGACAGACCTCGTTGCTAACTCAATTGGAGCGATATTGTCATGATGCCCGTTGATTATCAAAATCTTCCTAAACCCATGACCAACTACGCTTAGTAATACATTACGAACCACCCAGATCATTGTTTCAGACTCTAAACTTATTGTCATAAAGTCTCTGTGATGTGAACGTACACCGTAAGGCACTGGGGAAGTATGATCAAGTTTGTGGACTTGTTAGCAACTCTTTTAGCCAGCTCAAATGGAGTAATGAGGTCTGAACCAAATGGCATGTGGTTCCCATGATTCTCACAAGCACCAAAAATCAATACAGCGTTCGTATCCTTTCTTACTCTCTTCTTGACCTAATCGCCATTCATCTCAGCAATTATACTATGATTCATGTGTCTGATGTCTTATCGCGAAACATATTTTCTATCTCTTTCTTTAGAAAGAAGGACTGGCAGATGTTGCACAAGTAATAATCGCCATTGCTATTCATCTGCGAGGCACAGTTAGGACAATTTTTTGTTGCTATTTGCATATAATCAAATTGGATGATTTAGAAATAACAACACAAGTTCAAGTTCATTGACCTGATAAAGACTTTCTCCATACCCTTAGCTAAACTGAGTGCTCTTGTTATGAGCAGTAAGTAAAATGACAAGAAACTCTGGAACTCTCTCGGTGTGATTTTTACCGACAAACTTATGATTTCTGAAGTTTATCTCTACAATTTTTATTATAAAATTTAAATTATGAGCTAAGATTGGAAGAGATAGATTGGATCTAGAGAAGTTCACACGGGATGTGAACGAGGTTGCATACAAGGTATGCGTGAACGAAGATCAGCTCGTTCTGCGGAGAGTTAATTTCGTCAAGGAGAGGCTGATCGACCTCTATAAACATAATTTAGTAAAGATAAATCATTCAGTAATGGAGATCGTCTGTGCAAAACATCTCATAAAATACGGTTATGAGGTTGATGTTGAAAGACAATTATCAGATACGCTGGTTTGCGATGTTTATGCTACCAAGGGCGATGGGAATTTCATAGTTGAAATTGAAACGGGTTTTACACCTCCAGAACATGCACTGGATCCTATGACTTACTACATTGCAAGAATTGCCAGTAAAATAGCTAGGTATAGCGCCTTTGCGAGCAAGTTTGCTCTTGCAGCACCGTTGGTAAGCGTTCTGCCGATACCCGAAATTTTTCTGAAACCACCGAGGTACAGGAAAGGAGGAGAGATGAAGAAGGTAAGGGAATTATGCGATAGATACTACAAGAATCCTCCTTTAAGTACAGACACCATACTTAATGCGCGTCTCCATTCAGTCTATTTAATCAACATAGACGATGTAAAAATCACGGAACTTGATCCCGACGCCTATCAGGCACTCGTAGAAGATCTAAATAGTTCGTCAGGTTTTCAGGTATAACAAAGATATCTAACAAAAGTTTATATCAGATGATGACGTATATGTAGAAGCCATCTAATCGAAAAAGAAGATGATTTGTCAATAAGCTTTCGGATAGGGGAAAGCCCTTATTTGCTGCGCAGATTGGCAAACGTTTGTGTTTCATCGTGGAACAGTCGGGCAACCTACGGTGTCTCGTGAGACACCAACGAGGGGAAACTGATGCAACATGTGAGATTAAGAACCATGGCAATGTTGCAGGCAGAAAGCCACATCGTCTTCGAGTATTGGATGGCTCTTTCATTTATTACACAAGTTTAACTTCCATCAAATTCTATAATTAACTATATTATCTACCTCCCTAAATTGTATAACAAGTTATCTAGACTGAATGGAGGCGAGCTCACGAGTTGAAAAAAATAGGCATCATTGGCTGTGGAACAATTGGTTCAGAATTAGCCAGAACCATTGATGCAGCCAAAATAAATGCTACACTAGTTTCTGTCTTTGATAAATACCCACATGCTGCACACAAACTTGCGAGCAAACTGAAAACCAAAGTTGTTGTTGCGATGACAATTG
>JAZFZF010000103.1:0-2571 GCA_036443875.1 Nitrososphaerales archaeon | reverse complement strand
GTTTCTAATTGTATCTTCCTTTGCCTTGCATCATAACAGTTCATGAAAAATTAGCTGAAATGCGCATGTAACATAGGTTATAGAACAAATTGTCGCATTATCTATAGTACGAGTTACATGTTCTTTGTAATGGAGCTTTATTCCTTTTTGAAAGCTAGTAAGAAGCATAGCTCTGATATCATCAATCTTTATGTAATTATTTACTTCTTCTAACAATCAATTTTATCGATCTTGCAATAGTGGAAGGAATTCTCTTATCTGTAACTGAAGGGATAATATACCTTTCACTCAACCTCTTCCCCACCAACTTGGACAGACTACTTGCAATGCTCACCAACATCTCCTCATCTATGCTTGGAATTCTTGTATCTAAAACAGCTCTCAATATGAACGGAAAGATCAATGCGTTATTGACCTGGTTGCAATAGTCCGATCGTCCAGTCGCAACTATCCTTGCTCCTCCTTGCTCGGCATGTTCTGGTGTTATTTCTGGATCAGGATTACTCAAGGCGAAAACTACTGGATCTTCTGCCATGATGTGGATCATCTCTTTCGTTATTAATTTCCCTCGTCCTGATACACCGATCAATACATCAGCTCCTTGTAGAGCATCTTGCAACGAGCCATTAATTTTCTCTCTATTGCTAAGATTTACAATTCTACGTTTGTACGGATTCATTTTTTCAGTTCTATCTTCATTAATTATACCAATAGAATCTACTGCCAGCATATTTTTAGCTCCTACGTGGCTAAGTATCCTTACAATACCGTAACCTGCGGCACCTGCTCCAACAATCACAATTCTTGCTTGGTTCAGATCTTTATGAACAACTTTTAGTGCGTTCATCAGAGCTGCTAAAACAACAGTGGCAGTACCATGCTGGTCATCATGGAATATTGGTATGTCTAGCTGCTGCTGAAGATACTCCACTATTTCCAATGACTTTGGTGATTCTATATCCTCTATGTTTATTGCCCCAAACACTGGAGCGATCTGTTCTACAGTCTTCACGATATCATCCTTGTCTTGTGTTTTTAGGCAGATAGGAAAGGCATTGATCATGCCAAATTGTTTGAATATCATGGCCTTGCCTTCCATGACAGGAAGCGCAGCTTCTGGACCGAAGTTTCCCAGCCCAAGCAGCCTAGAACCATCTGTTACAATTGCTACATTATTCCATTTTGAAGTATACTCGTAAACTTTCTTCTTGTCTTCATGAATTACTTTCGATACTTCTGCTACCCCTGGTGTGTATACTAAACTTAGATCGTTAGGTGACCGTATTGGAAACCTGCTTCTGATCTCAATCTTGCCTCTAAGCTTTTTGTGAAGCTTCAACGCCTTACTGTAAATGTTATCCATATGTGTCCCCCTAACCGCAACGCCATTCTTTTGTGTTGTTACAAAACCCTTTGATTTTATGGATCATGGATTTAGCACGGCCCTACCAATGATTTTTCCAGCTTTCAATTCTTCAAGTGCCTCCATTGCCTGTCTCAGCTTGAAGGTCTTTGCAACAATCGGATTAATTGCGCTCCTCTTTACAAGGCCAACTAGATCGTTAAGATCGGCAAGTCTTCCAGTGTAAGAACCAATTATGTTATACGAACGTAACGGAATTAATGGGAGGTTCAGCTCACTAGAACCGCCAAATAAACCAACCAGAACAAGCTTTCCACGCTTCCTGAGTATGTTGATACTAGGTTCAACTGTTTTGGAAGTATTTACAAAATCAACAACAGCTTCAGCACCGAGACCGTTCGTAAAATCCTTTACTTGTTTTACTACATCACCAGATCTGGAATTTAATATGTAATCGGCACCGAGCTTCTTTGCCTGTCGGAGTCTTTTACCATCAATATCGACTGCTATGATTTTTGGGTTCAGTAATGACCTTGCTATCTGCACTGCCATCAGTCCTAAACCACCTATACCTGTTATCACCATCGTCTGTTTGGGAGACGTATTCGCATTCTTAACTGCTGTGTATGCCGTTAAACCAGAACATGCTAGAGATGAAACAACATCTGCATCAAGATCGTCTATTCTCACCAAGTACTTTTCGTCTGATACAAGTATCTTTTCGGCATAACCCCCATGTTGGAAGATTCCGAGTGATTTAGGATTGTCGCATATATGCTCGTCTCCGACTTGGCACGCAGGACATATACCATCTCCAATCCATGGATAAACTAGAACGCGTTCGCCCCTCTTGAATCCCTTAACATCACTTCCAATATTTTCTATCCTTCCTGCAATTTCGTGTCCAAGAGTTAATGGAAATTTAACACCTCTTTCTTCAACTTTCATGATTTCCCCCTTTATGCCCTCGTATCCACCTTCCCAGATGTGGATATCGCTGTGACATACACCTGCAGATGCTACGTCTACAAGAACTTGTTTTCCTTTAGGCGTTGATATCTTCAGATTTCTAACAACCAACGGTTGCTTTGGTCTTACTACCTGCGCAGCTTTCATATATTACTCCCCTTTTTTACAAGAACAACTTCTGCATCTTCCTCTCCCTGTCTTATCAATTGCTTTATCGTAGCGATTGAAAAATCAGCATC
>JAZFZF010000102.1:0-10232 GCA_036443875.1 Nitrososphaerales archaeon | reverse complement strand
GCAGAATACATATCCTCAGTTATGAAGAATCATGCAAGTAGCGTAAAAGTTGACGTACATCACGGTTCTCTCTCCAAGGATATGAGGGAGGAGACTGAGGGAAGGCTACGAAGCGGTACAGCAGGTATAGTTGTTTGTACGTCTTCTCTTGAACTTGGCATCGATATAGGTTCTGTAGAACTAGTAATACAATATGGTTCACCAAGGCAGGTTTCAAAATTGATGCAAAGGATCGGTAGAAGCAGACATAATTTGAACCGGTCTGCAAATGGTCTCTTGATTACGAACAATCCTGACGACGAAATTGAGGTGATGGCAATAATTCGTAGAATGAACCGAAGTTCTATCGAAGAACAGGTTATGCATGAACTGTCATTGGATGTTCTTGCACATCATCTGGTAGGGCTTGCATTTCAGAACAAAAGTGTAAGTACTGAAGAGGCTTACAAGATTGTAACGAAGGCATATCCCTTCAGTCAAGTAACAATAAATGATATAGAATCATGTTTAACCCTGCTTGATCGTAACAGAATAGTAAATTACGATATTGAAAAATTAATCTTCAGGAAAAGGATCAAAGCATACAAGTACTACTTTGAAAATATTTCTACTATACCCGACATCTTGAAGTTCGAAGTTGTTGATACAGTAAGCAAGAAGATAATCGGAAGCCTGGATCAGGAGTTTGTAGGTGATTACGGCGAGCAGGGTAATGTCTTCGTGTTGAAGGGGTCACAGTGGCGTGTTCTTGCAGTAGATGATTCAAAGTTACGTTTGAGCGTTGAACCTATGGGCGGTGCAGCTATCAACATACCATACTGGGTGGGTGAAATGATCCCGGTTGACTATGAGACTGCTTTAGAAGTGGGGAGGTTGAGAGGGATGGTGCTACGGGGGAATGCATCAGTTTCAAACACGAATCTGCAGGAGTTTTACAAGGAGTTGCATTGTATTCCTGATCATCGTAACATAGTTGCCGAATCTGCAAAACATAGAAATTCCGTAGTAATACATGCATGTTTTGGCACGAGAGTAAACAATACTCTCACAGCACTTTTATCAACGATACTTTCCTCCAAACTTGGCTATATGGTTGAATCGAGAACAGACGCATATAGAATTATACTCTCATCCAATGCCAGAATAGGTAAGCAACACATGCTCGATTGTTTCAACGATGATTACGACCTGGAAGCTGTGATAGTAGCATCCTTAACAAATACCCATAACATCAACTGGCGTACATGGCAAGTCGCAAAGCGTTTTGGAATGATCGATAAGAAGGCTGTTTATGACAGAAATGCAGCACGCTTGATCTATGATAGGTATTCAAAGACTGCGATAAGCAGGGAAGCAATTAGAGAACTGATGCACGATAAGTATGATATTCCGCTAACATCATCAGTACTGGAGCGCATAAAGAAGGGCCAAATCAATGTGATATGGCATGACATAGGAAAGTTTTCAGAGCTTGCAAGGCCCATACTCGAACGTTCTACACGATTCTCCGCGACTCCCTTGAGCGTGGAGCAAGGTGTGATAGAGTTGGTGAAAGAACGTTTGCAGAAGACGAGGCACAAGTTGATATGTATAAGGTGTGGCATCTGGGAGCGTGTAATGGCAACCAAAGATGTTCCTGACAGTCTCTGCTGCACAAAATGCAGGTCGCGACTAATAACTACTACCTATGTTTCAGACTATGAACTTGCAACCATAATAAAAACAAAGTTGAAGGGAGGGAAGCTTTCTTCGGATGACGAGCATAGGTTCAACAGAGCGTGGAAGGCTTCATCACTGATACACAACTTTGGCAGGAAGGCAGTGTTAGTATTGTCTGGCTATGGCGTCGGGGTTGATACCGCTGCACGGTTACTGCGCAACTCCGTGGATGATTCTGAGATATACAAGCAGATATACGAGGCAGAACGACAATACGTTGTAACAAGAGGATTCTGGAAAGATTAAAGCTTGATTATACTCGAGAAAGGCTTCAACCTCAATTCAGTACTACCATCCCTTCCAGTATAAGCCATGACTCCATACACCTTGACTCGCTGTCCAATACTCAAATCATCGATCATACTTGTAGTTTCCCGCCAACCAACAAGCCTAATTTCAGCAGTATCGTCACCAACCATTATCTCCGCATGTTTTACCTCTGTTCCGTCCCTCATCTGAATATCTTGTACCTTTGTTGCAGATAACGCTATAGCTTCCACAAAATAAAGTTCCTGGGATGGTTTAATATCTTTTATTTTTTGCTCTAGTGAAGTTGCATCTGGGAAGGAGGGATCCTCCTCTATTACTCTAACATATGCATCGTCTTGCAGTAACAGCGTAGTGCCGTAAATCCTACTTGGTACGCATTCAACCAGACGTTCAGCTTTAAGCTCCTCAACAAATAGATCACTTGTAACAATAGTAAAGATATGCCTACTTTTGTCGATGGCAAGTGCAAAAGAGTCCTGTCTCTTGCCAGTACTTCTACTTACAGAAATTATTCGCAACGGCATCACCTCGATCTCTTCTGGCTCTTCCATCAACTCTATCACTGTGCCTTCGTCACCATGCAGCTCTGTATCTCCGTACTGTCCCTGCTTGGTTCTCATTCCTATCAATTTCATCTTGGAATTAATTTTCATGATTTTAGGAATCCTTTCTTCGTCTATGTTCCAAATCACAACCCTGAATGTCTTGTCATCGGTACCAGCAATCTGCATATGCATGACCCTGCTGGATTCACCCCTGAGGTTGGTGAAGCTCGACACACGGGGACTTGCTGTTAGAACACCGGTTACTATGATGTTCTCTTCTGATCCTGTTATTTCGCTCGCATCCATAGCCAAGGCCTCAATCTCTCGAATTTGAGGTACGTTATCCTCTATCAATTCAATCGTAGTTCTGCTACCGGCATTGATTGCGATCTTACCATCCATACCTGAACGGGTATATCCTTTTGATATCTTTATAGCATGGCCTGGTTTTATGGCAAGTCTATCTGGTAACATGGCCATTTCATCCCAAAGTTTTACCTTGAGGCTTGCATCGTTATCATAAATTACCAATGTCCTTAAGCTTGCTTCAGAACCATCCTTCCTCCGATACTTTTTTAGTGGATACAGATTCATCACACGGGCAATGACGCTAACTTCATTGGCCCCTGCAGAAATCTCCTTCAGGTTCATCTCCAATTTGGGAAGTTCTTCCAGCATTATGCCCAGATCTGCAACTACAAGGAATAACGCACCTTGGTCTGTAAGGTAACCAGCACCGATCTTTTGCTTTTTATCTTCAATCATCTGTTCAAGATCATCTTTGGTAAGGTTCATCTTCTGTCTAATGATCGCATCGATCATCTTTTGTATATCCACATCATAGGTCATGACACCAACACTAATTAATTTTGCAGTATGCGGTAGATAATTGCAAACCCTAAAAGCTAGTTCATAAACGCGTCTGCGCATATATGAGAACGGAACAACCGAATTGAACAAACTAGAAATGTTCATACAACGTCATCGGCGTCATCGGCGTCATGTATTACTGCAGAGGGCTATTCGTTAGGAAGCATCCCTCTAACTGATAATATCTGTGGCTGCCAAATGCCTGCAAGCAGAATATATGACAAGATATGGGATTCTCTTGCTCGGATTAGGTCAGAGCACAAAACACTTTAATTCTGTATTGTTGTGCTGGATCGTAGTGATGATTCTTGGGTATGACGGTAACTGAAAAGATCCTTGCAAGAGGCTCCGGCAAGGATAAGGTATCGCCAGATGACGTTGTATTCGCTAATGTGGACAAGGTTATGCTTCACGATGTTTCTGGGCCAGGTGTTATGACAGTATTCAATGATTTGGAGAAGAAGGGTAGGAAAATAGAAAAGATATGGGATCCGAGCAGGGTATGGGTTGCAGAGGATCATTTTGTTCCTTCGGTTGATAAGCTTGCAGCTCAAAACATCGTATTGGTGCAAGAATTTGTAAGGAAATTTGGAATAGAGAAACACTTCAAGTATGGTTTGGGTCAGTATGGAATTTGTCATACGCTATCACATGAGGAAGCACTGGTTCTTCCTGGCGAGGTGTATGTAGGAGGAGATTCGCACACAAACACGACTGGTGCTTTGGGGGCATTTGCAACTGGAATGGGTCACACTGATGTAGCCTATATCCTGCTGAATGGCAAGATCTGGTTCAAGGTTCCTGAAACCATATTATTCAAGATTGAAGGTAAGATGCCAGACTACATTATGGCCAAGGACATAATACTCAATATCATTTCTGATCATGGAACTGATGTTGGAAACTATAGAACCATACAGTTTAGTGGCTCTGCAATTGATAGGATGCCAATGGATGAGCGTCTTACACTTACAAATATGACTACAGAAGCTGGTGCAAAAAACGGAATAATAGAACCCGATCAGACTACCATCAATTACGTGAAAGAGAGGAACAGCGCACCCTTCACACCACTGGTTGGTGACGAGGACGCTGAATTTGCGGATGTTCATACCTATGATGTAGAGAAGATTGTGCCCATTGTTGCAAAGCCATTTTCGCCAGCTAATACGGTAGCTGTAAGGGAACTTGGTAGTATACCAATAGACAAGGCATACATCGGTTCATGTACAGGAGCAAAGTATTCAGATCTTGTAGAAGCAGCAAAAATCATCAAAGGGAAGAAGGTCAAGGTAAGGACGGAGGTATTGCCTGCTGCACAAAGCATCTTCAAACGAGCACTGTCTGCTGGCTTGATCAATATATTCATGGATGCTGGCGCAGTTGTAGGCCCCCCAACATGTGGTGCATGCTGTGGTGCGCATATGGGCGTTTTAGCAAAGGATGAAGTTTGTGTTAGCACCACAAACAGGAACTTCCCTGGAAGGATGGGACATGTTGAATCAAAAACATACCTAGCATCACCCAAAGTTGTGGCAGCGTCTGCAATAACTGGAGTGATTACTGATCCAAGAGATGTGAATGGGAGTTAGCTTATGAAGGGAATAGCACACAAATACAAAGAGAACAATATCGATACCGATGTTATAATTCCAGGGCCATATCTCAAAATAATGGATCCTGACGAACTCGCAAAGCACGCTATGGAAGGTTTGGATGAAAATTTCGTCAAGAAGGTAAAAGAAGGTGACTTTATTGTTGCAGGGGAGAACTTTGGTTGTGGCTCGAGTAGGGAACATGCACCTATAGCATTGAAGCATGCAGGTATAACAGCTGTGCTGGCATTGTCATTTGCAAGAATATTTTACAGGAATTGCGTTGATGGTGCCCACCTCGTGCCTATAGAAATAGATGAGGACGCACAACGAGATATAAGCGATAAGGATGAGTTGGAGATTGATATAAACAAAGGTGAGGTGAAGAACCTGACTAGAAATAAAAGATATAAAATGAAGCCATTTGCAGAATTGATAAAAAAAATAATTGATTCTGGCGGTCTACTTAACTACACACCCTAAATTTCTAAGTGTGAAAGTATATCTTCCAGATCCTGTTCTTCCTTCACTTCTTCAGCAAGTATATCACTCACCAGTTCGTATGTGACAAAATCCACACCGTTGACCTTCATTAGTATCTTGTTGTAGTTCTCGGTAACAATTCCCGCTATTTCCATAGCTTTCTGTACAGATTTCTTGAACGTAAGAAATTGCTCTGGTTGAACATCTCCCACGTTGCTATTCTTCAACCATTCAGCTGGATTGGCAAACGCAAATGTGCCCAGTTGGTTGAGCCTATCCGCCAGCATCTCAGCATGTTTCAATTCACCCATTGCGTTGTTTTTGAATAGTGTTGTAAGGGTTGTAAATCCGAGCCCCTCCATGTATATAGATGTGTACCAGTAAAAGTGAAATGCAAGCATTTCGTCTGCATATACACTTTTCAACATATTTACGATTTCTTCACGTTTAGGACCCACTATTTCCTTACCTTTCTTTCCCATATGATGAGACTTTAATACAGAGTATTTAACAGTTTACGCACTTGGTTAGGAAGGGCAAGTTAGAGGAGATATTTAGCAAAGCATTACATGCAGACGATCCCAGACTGTATACAGTAGCTTATAGAGACTATGAAGAAATCAAGCAAGTCCCACTATTAGAATTTTTACATCTTTCAGAAAATTTTCAAACTATACCAGCTAGTAGGATCGTTTATGTAAAGAGGTCAAATGAAACCTTGTACAAAAAATCATAAAAACATATGTCCAAATATTCACCCGAAAATTTTCATTTGCATTCTATAGATAATAATTGTGTGTAAAAAATTGACATTAGTGGAAAAGTAGCTGATTGATATGAGCTGGTTCAAGGTGAATGTCCACAAATCACTCGGTTTAGGTAGTGGATTGGCTGACGTTACGCTGGGCAACATAGGTTCTGGTGTACTTTGTTATATTCTGGGTAATACTAATCACTACTGATTGCAGAGAGTTATGATCAATTGAATTATCTCCTTGTATCGACTTTCATCTTTGGTACGATCACATTGCTTGGGTTGAACCTGTTGCTCACTACTTACATACCCAAAGGAAATGAGAAGGTGAAGTACCAGTCAAACATGGTGGTACTGGTTTTCACCATCGCGTTCATTGCTCCGTTGATAATTCTAACAGGGTATGTACTGTTAAGCGTTCTTCTAATCGGCGTTGCTTTCTTCCAGATGTCAATTGCGGAGATTTAGGGAAGAAAAATGTACAGAGTATGCTGTCATACTTGTAGGCCAGAGAGCCATCCAGATCGCATTGCCAATACCACTGTACTTTCTATATGGGATCCCCGGCATAATAGTGGGTTATACGATTTCTTTTTTGGCCCTAAGCTACAGATAGGGCTTTACAATCAAAACTTTCAAGTTTAATATCCAGCAGGTACGTGCCAACTTTAAGTTCATGATGCACAGCTATGCAATGGAGCTTGCAAGGACAGTAAGTATGTTTTCAGACAAGCTATTCATAGTACCCTTGTTTGGATTCACAATACTGGGTTTTTACCAGTTGGGAGCACAATTACTGCTCTTCTTAGGTATGATCCCAACTATAATGTATCACTTTCTGCTGCCACTAGAGGTACGGGGCATTCACTCAAGAAAAATTGGAATAGGGGTATTTGCAATATCGTGCACGCTCGCAATAGGTTTCGCGGCTCTTCTGCCATGGTTAATAACAAACTTCTTTTCCAATTTTGTCGATTCAATCTTCCCTGCACAGCTTATGAGCATTGGTATTGTACCAATGACTGTGATCTCAATACCAAGTTCTAGGTTTCTAGGAATAGAGCTGAGCAGACCTGTGTTTATAGGTGCGATAATTTATGTTGGCATATAATATACAATGATAATAGTTCTTAGTAATATCTATGACATATCTGGCTTGGCATTATCATTGATAATAGCGCTTGCGGCGCTATCAGTATATTTGCTTGCGGCAAACAGGCTAGAGAAACCAATGATAATAAAATAACCTAACGATACGACTTTTGTTTTCTTACTCTAGCACCAGGACCGCCAAACTTCTTAGGTTCAGTACGCCGTACATCGCCTATCAACAGATGTCTATCATAATTTACTAGTCTTTCCCTGATCTCTTCCCTGGTAGATTTCTGCAAGGGGTGGTCTTTAGGGTCCTTCTTTCCCTTGGTGTAGCCTATTAATGCTCTCGATATGGCAACTGCACATGCAAATGCCCTACCAGTAAAGCCCCCGCCTTGGACTCGAACACTGATATCGACCTTATTTCTAGCATCACCAGCAAGCTCTACAGGCGTAAGAATGATCTCCTTCGCTATCTCAGGCGTAATCAATTCAGCTGGGATATTGTTAATCCGTATTCTGCCAGAACCCTTTACTATTCTGGCAACTGCCTTTGCGGTCTTTCTAGATGCGGGATAAAGTTCAATTTTAGTCATATTCACTCCAGCCAATAGATTTGGAAAGTTCTCTAACACTCAAGTAATATGCTGCGGGTTTTCTTATCTTAGCATTGTCAAACTCCTTCGTCTTCTTTCCTTCATAATTTTTCGGCACCCCTATGTAAACTCTTAAACGCTTCATAGCATTAATACCCTTTGCTTTCTGCCTTGGAACCATACCCCTGATCATCCTTGTTATTATCCGGTCAGGTCTCCTTGCATGGAAAGGACCGTGTATTGGATTAATTATACTACCAGTCTCTAGATATTCATGTGACTCCCTTATTAAAGAATACTTATTACCAGAAAGCATGGCCTTCTCCACATTTAATATCACAATACTATCGCCATTGAGTAGCATCTTTGCTACATACGAACATAACCTACCAGCTATATGGTTTGTGGCATCAACTAACACTTGTTCAGCCAACTATCTTCACCTTACTCCCCTCAGGGAATTTTCCAACAAATTCTCTTATACTAAAGATCTTGCCACCAGCATCAATTATTTTTTTTGCAGCGCTCCGTGATAATGAAAATGCACATAACGTAATCTTGTGATCTATAGTTCCCATGCCCAATACCTTGCCGGGAACAATTACTACATCCCCTTGTTCTGTAAATTTGGAAAGTTTATTCAAATTAACTTCAGCTTTAAAACCCGATCTCTCCATAATCTCTTTCAATTTCAACCATATGGGTGCCTTGCTATTCCTGTAAGCACTTTTAAAGTTCTGAATAGCCTCACTTTGTACTGGATTGCTTAACATATGCTTTCAACTCCTTAGCTTTATTCCCAAACATCTTTATTTTTTCATCAAGTATCTTTATCGATTGATGTATCACCTGGGCAGGTGCCAGCATTCCAACGGTTTCCAGTTCTAGAATGAGTTCTTCCTTATCGCTATCAACCTCTTTCAATATTGCAGTAGAGACTGGCTGCCATTTTGCATGCATCTTTCCGGTTCCCAACCTAGCGTACGCTTCGATCTTTAATTTCTGTCCAGGAGCAAGATCGACTATTGGAATCTCAGAACTTACTGGTTTAATATAATCATCCTCAGAATTTAGTTCGCCAGAGAATACAGATCTGGTCTTCTCTTCTGCGATAGCATCGATGTAAAGCATTACCCTACATTTCGAACATCCCAGGGTACTTTTGCAGTCACAATCATGAGCCATTACGAACCTATCTTGTTCAGTTTGTAATGGAATTAAACCTAATCGATGGGCTAAAGCTTCGTCATGCATAATAGAAGAATTATCAAGTATAACGACATCATCGATAGCCATTGTGGGGACCTCACTCAAGGCTATACGTCTCAAAGCGTTAGCATAGTGTCTAGGTATGCCCTTTAGCCTTATGGTTATCTTGTTATCTGTCTGCTCGATAATATCTATCGATGTCAAATGCTTTTCATACACACTCGTTTTTCGTCATTTAAAAATCTACCGTAGTTGTAAGGTTGCAAATATACACACTTAACCTCTTACAAATAAAAGATGAAGGATTTGAGGATAGCAGTGATGACTCAGCATAAAATCTGGACCGGGAAATTCTATCCAAAAAAGATAATCCAAATCTGATGGATTCCGTAGGGGAACTGGTTCTTAACTGTGCCAAGTGCCTTTAGCGGCTTATTGAAGTAACGTAAAACCCTAGATGTATCAGCACATTGTAATGAATGAGGTGTCTAGTTGGAATTCGGCACCATCTAACTAGGATTATTATCAAGTTCTTTAATAATACTTGTTGTGTAGTAACGAGATATTAGATACATTCGCCGCTTCAGCTGATTTATAACAGAATTGTATCCTCTTTATCATTCACAAAGCTAGTCATTCTGAAAAATTATTATTTTCTTACTGACCACGTACACTGCTTCTAAGGTGGAACCTTCATCGATCTGCCGAAAACATCTTGGAATGTTCTTGGTTTCCCATCCTTAAATACATCTCTGCAACAATACAACATCGAAAAATCTGCCATCTCTTTCAGTATTGGTCTCAACGCCTCGCCTTTTTTTGTGAGATGGTATTCGATCCTTATTGGAGTCTCAGGATAGATCTTTCTCTCTATCAATCCATCCATCTTGCCCCATTTCCCTTAACCTAATAGAAAGTGTCTTAGGATTTATTCCCTCAATGGAATCAATAAATTGATTGAATCTTGTCTGATTAAAATTCAGCATATTGCGTAGTATCAAGAAAGTGAACTTTTTACCAACTATGCTGAATGTGTTCGCAACGGGACAGCAATTCATATTCTTCTTAGTCCATTCAAGCTGTTGCTCGTTCAACT
>JAZFZF010000101.1:0-2351 GCA_036443875.1 Nitrososphaerales archaeon | reverse complement strand
AAGGCTATAATATGTTTGTGAGTATCAATGCTAGCAGATCTCCGAAAATTATCATAACTGCAAAACCAAGCGCCATATACACAATGAATGGAAGAGCTGGTGTGACCCAAATGTTCTTTGTATTGGGAGTGACATATTCATCATATGCAGCGGGATGAAAATTAAATCTACGCCTTCCTTCTTCATTGTTCTCCATTGAAAAGAGATAGCCCTTAGGTGTATTTGATCTGAAACCAATCATAAAGGCTAATGTCTTTCTTGTTCCCGATTCTTCAAAACCCTCGAACATGGTTCGTCCTCTTGCAAGATCGATAGAATTCCTTATCACGTTATGAATTATATGCGAGAAGGTCAAGATAGTAGCATTGGTCAGTACCGTGAATGCTGGAAAACCATGTATCTTGAATGGTATATCATAGAATGGCAGGATCATCGCTATTGCTACTAATGCCTTTGCATCTGCACCCCCAAACAAACCAGTTCTGTAGATCGCGTAAGCGATTGGTGTAGTTATCCCTATTCCTATGCCATACTGAAGGAGGTTTATTGAACTCACATTAAATTCTACAGCTGTAAGTAGCAATCCAAAGCTTCCAAAGCCTATCCACACCTTGTCGCTTATCTCCCTCTCCTTTAGATCAAGTATTGATGCCAATATGAGCATTACAACACATGCCACAAGCCTTATCTCAAACACTAATTAGCACCTCGAATATAGATACAGGATACTCTTTTGCAATTTAACGAAGTGTCCGTAACATCAAGAGACAACTTTCCTAATACCCTATTAGGCAATTCTGTGTGAAAATCAGAAGAACGATATGGATATATTCGACTATATCGGCATTGAAGTATTCCAAATAATGCCTAAAAGCCATGAATTGGGATGGTATAGTATCTATCTAACTACAAACTTCCTAAAGATCTGGATTATTGGTTTAGGTGATTTGACCTCCATTTCACTTTTGTTTGAAAGGGGTCAGACATTAGTTTAATCTATCACCGATCAATCAGCCACCACGTCATCATTCCCCGTTTAGTTTATCGATAATCTTATCTTATTAATCACTTCTTTTAGTTTACTCCTTGCCTCCTTATCAACCGTAACGATAACGAGTCCTTCAAAAGGTTGCCCATAAAACATGATGGAATTGTCTGGAGCAAATGCAAGAACAACTGCACCAATCAGATCCTCCTCGCCATCTACGATTATCCTTACCGGTTTTTCAGATATCAAAGCTTCCTTGAATGCTTTTACAGATTCCATAGAAATTGTGCCTGCAGGATTGCTGCATTTTGTTGCTTTAGCATAATTTTCCAAGGGAAAATCTCTCTCAACTCTTCTTTCTTTGCCATCCACTATCTGTATTGCTGGTACTATACCCAGTTCAAGCAGTTTATCCGTAGTAGCATCACCTACACTGATTATCAGCTCGTCCTTAATGTAGCGTGACAGGAAATCTAGATTAACTTGACTATTCTTAAGGAGAATACCCACAGGTTTCTTCAAGAGCTGTAGTTCATCACTACTAAACTGCATTTGCCTGCATCTCTGCAGCAATCACGCTTATTCTACCTGCAATAACCATAGATATCCTCTTGAAAGCATCAGCATGTGAAGAAGTTGGTTCTGCAACTAGAACTGGTTTACCAATATCACTACCAGCCATTATTCTTTGATGTAATGGTATCTGTCCTAGCAATGGAGCATCAAATTTTTCCCTTGCCTTCTCCTCTCCGCCTGAGCCAAATACATACGTTTCCTTGTTGCAGTGCGGGCATATGAAGTGACTCATGTTTTCGACAATACCTATTATAGGAATGTTAAGTTTCTTGAACATGAGTGCAGCTTTCAATGCAATGTTCATAGCTGCATCCTGTGGTGTGGTAACAACGACCACTCCAGTAATAGGAATGGTTTGTGCAAGAGTTAATGGTATATCGCCAGTGCCTGGTGGTAGATCAACAACCAGATAATCAAGTTCGCCCCAATTGACATCAGTAATGAATTGTTTGATTATACCAGAAATTATAGGTCCACGCCATATGCCAACATTTTTCTCTTCCTGCTGTGGGGTAAGACCCATGGACATTACCTTTACGTTGTGAACTTCCTGTGGTATTATTTTGTTACCATCAGCTTCAAGCCCGGCCTTTAAACCAAGCATTAAAGGAACGCTTGGCCCATAAATATCAGCATCAAGCAATCCAATCTTCGCACCGGTTCTAGCTAATGCAAGTGCAATATTAACTGCAACTGTACTCTTGCCAACCCCTCCCTTTCCACTCGCAACAGCGATAACGTTCTTCACTTTGGGCAAAACCTCTTCTATGCCTATCGATCTTCCTTC